>JAQUSR010000018.1:10177-23296 GCA_028710155.1 Bacteroidales bacterium
GGCATCACAAAAAAACTAATCAAAAAACCGATAATGATGCCTAAAACGACTAAAAAGATGTTGTTTTTCATGGTTTTATTACTACTTAATTATTATATACAAACCAACAACCGCAGTATGACGGTCGGTGTTTATAGCTTTTTTAGGGTGTTAAGTAATTCTATTTGAGGGTGCACATCGCTTTTATCGGCACGAAAAGAGGCGTGTGCGTATATGCCGGGCACTCCACGCAAAGCATCACGACAAGGCGAATCCCAGATTGCATCGGAATAGGTTTTAGGGATGTTGTATCGTTGGCACAACGTGCGCAACAAATCACTCAAAGCAGCCAACTGCGGTGTGGTGTATCGCTCGCAAAATTGAAAACCTCGCCATGTGCCACCGCTGCAATATTCATAAGGATAGCGCACCGGATATTTGGTTACATTGCCGACCGGATAAAAAAAACCGTTCTTTCGCTCTAACGCTCCCCAGCTGTCCAACTCAATACCAATGGAGCTTTTGTCCAAATTTTGATAACGCAAACTAATCTTTGAAAAAACACTCGACTTCAAACCAAGATGATATGCCCATTTATCATCTGGGAAAATATTGACAATCTCACCGTTACGAGTGATTAAATAGGCTGTAGCAATGCGCTCCGGTGTTGTTTTCCACCATTGAACATCGCCAAGAAAACCATCGCCACTGACGGTATGATGCAACACGATCTGTTTTTTATCGGAAACCTCGTTGACGTATTGCGATTCGGGAAGTAAATAGTTCATTGAAAAAGTTTTGGCAAATTTACTACTAAAATACGTTTAAGATGTTGATATATAATTTTTTATAAACAACTTATGTATTATATTGAGGTCGTTTCATCCCTCTTTTATCCCATCATCATCTAACACATCAACAGCCACACACAACCGGACACAACTGGACACAAAACATCACCACAACCAACCATTTTTTTAATACACCACCGGTGAATGTACCCCCTTGCAACTTTCCGTATTTTTTTAGTGCTTTAGTTCTATTCGTGCGGATTTTTAAATCATTGATAATCAATATGCACAAAATTTTAGTGCGTTTAGTGCGTTTCGTGCATTTTTAGTGCGCACCCTAAACACTATGATTATCACATCGTTACAAGGTTAGTGCGCACCTTCTGCACTAAAGCACTAAATTTTTTTTAAATTTTATAAGGGGTACTTTGTAAAATAAAAAATAAAAAAAAGATATATTATTATATATCAACCGTTTATATTTTTTCGATTTTTTGAAATTTGCATTAAAGCACCAATTTTTTTATTAAGATGAAAAAAAGGGTGCAGGGAAAACGGGTAAAATGATTCGTGCGGCACGCACTAAATTTAAAAAAATTGGTGCAGAACGTCCGTTTTTGGTCGTGAAGCACTAAAAACGCACTAAAATTCAAAAAAAATACCGCAAAATTGCGGTATTTTAGTGCTATTTTAGTGCGTGTTGATTTTCAATTATTTACAGGTTGTAGGTAGTAGTTTGAAGGTTTTTTCGGGTCGGGAACGTGAACCTGAAGGCATAAAACGCCCAAAGAGAGCCATCGATCAACAACGGCTTGGTTGTCGTCAAAAACGAAGGCAATGTCGGACGGTTGGTAGTGTTGCAGGATGTTTTCGACCTTTACCACTTCATCGGGTCGGGGGTCGCCTTCGGTGCGAAAATAGATGTTTGGATTGTCAATGTCGCAGTATTTTTGAATGAAGTGTTTGGTTTCAAAACCTACACGCAGCAACCGACCGGTGTAAAAAACGACCTTAAAAAGGTGCTTTACGGCTTGGATGGTGTCGCAAATTTCGTGAATAGGCTCGTCGTTGTCAAAATTTAATGAGTAGAAACGATCCCAATCAACGGGATTTTCGTGTAAAAGTTCCAAACGGTCCGGTGGAATCCGGAGAATGGTGTTATCGATGTCGAAAATGGCTGTTTTTTCCATGTTGTTTATTGGTGACCATGGGATGCTGCCGGTTCTTCGTTATCAATCGGACGGCACTTATTAGGGCATTTTTCTTCGATTTTTTTAATATGATCTTTGTTTGCGGCACAAACAGCCTCTAATTCCGCAATACGGTCGTTGTAATTTACGATTGTTTTGACAAAATCAGTAAGGTGCTGATTTTCTTTTTCTAAAACATTCAAAACCTTGAATTGCGATTTTTCTAAAGTTTCAATTCTTTTCTTTAATTTCCTGTTGAACATACTTTTATAATTTAGGTGGTTAAAAATTTATCTTATGCTTTGTTAAATAGATCATCGGGTTGCGTGTCTTTTGTGGTGGTGGTGGTGAAAGGAATGTCTTCGTAGCGCGAATTGGCGATAATAAGGTATTCGATGCCGGCGGTTTTGATGTGTCCGGGTCGGTTGTTATCATCGGTGGGAACGGTTGGATTGAGCTTGAAACCGTAATATTTGCAGTATTTGACAATACGATTCCAAAATTTCTGCGGACTATCGATATATTTGCGCTGAATGGGATTTTTTTGAAAGAAATTATCGGACAGGTCGTTGCGGATCAGCTTTTCGTTTAAGTGATTGTCGTTTTCTTCGGCTGTTTCTTCGGTGATTCCCAAATAATCGTTCAACCAATAGAAGAAAGTGTCGCCAATCTCTTGACGGAGCTGCCTGCGTTCCAATTTGTCGCACGGTGCGTAAATCAAACCGGAGCCGTTAATACCCCATCCTTCTTTTTGAGCGGTGAAATACAGTTCAAGGCATTCAGCCATAAAATTGAAAAACAACGACCACTCAGCTTGTTCCCAATCGTTGAAGAAGTTTTTGCCGAAAAGCATACGCGGTTTGAAGTCGTTATCAAAAAAATCGGAAAACGCAATTTTGAACTGCCGGTCGGCAGTGCTGCCATCGCTTTTGTTAAAAGAATGGTTGGTGGACAGGTAAAGTTTGGGCACTTCCTGATCTTTGAGCGTAAATTTTGGTTTTCCTTTCGGTTCAACGGCAAGGTAGCCGGTGATGAGTGTGAAGATCGCTTCAAAATCAAACCCGATTCGCACATCGTCAATAAAAATGTTTTCTGTCTTCTCGGTTACCTCTTCCCATGTGTAATTATCTTTTGCGAAGCTCTTACCCTGAATATAGGTTTGATTGATAACGTATTCAAGGGCTTTGCCCAACAACGATTTACCGGAACGCCCGTTACTATCGCCCACATCGCTGATTTTGGCATCCATGCCAACGATGGCTTTCTCGCACGATTTATCACGATAGCGGTGCAGCAAATAACCGATGGCTGTCATTTTGCTGACAAAGTTAAGATCGGCTTCTTCCAAATCGAAGCTGTCGAAAGGCACTTCGTTTCGGCGGCGGTTTTCGTCAAAGTATTTTTGCCACGAGAAAAACGAGGTAAAATAGAGAAACGACATAAAATCGCACTTACATCCTGTTTCCGTCATGTTGGCGGTGAAAACGACACGGCGATCATCTCCACGTGTATTGCGTTTTATATTGACCAATCGGTCAGTACGTTTTACATCATAATCTTTGATTTTTTCGGCGTAGATGTTTTCTGTTAAATGACAATAGTCTTTTTCAACGATGCCGTCAGCTGATATTTTCCAAAAATTGTTTTTAAAAAACATGTAGTCGTGTGTCTTTGACGGTTCCAACAACACCGGTTGATAAAGAGGCAACAACGACAGGTAAGAGGGACCAAAATATTGAACCCATCCACGCAGCAAAAAATTCAAAATGGCTTTTTTGCAAATAACACGTGCCAAGTCAAGGGCGAAATCGCGCAGGGCGTAAGAATCGCACTTGGTAATAATGTTGTTTTCGATTTTGATCCAAAAAACGGTGTTCGATTTATCTTTTGAACGAAAAAAACCTCTATTGGTGAAGAAATTGATCATATTGACGTAGTCGAAACGATAATGTTCACTTTCTTTACCTTTTTCAGGAATCACTTCCCAGAAAATTTCTGTTTCAAACAGCGGTTGCGCCAACACCAATTGGTCTTTATCGTCAAATTTCCATTTTTGGGTGCGATATTTAAACTCTACCATTTTGCTGAGTTCGGCAAAATGGTGGGTACAAAACTCTTTGAGGTCGTTAAGCCACCACAATTCACGTAGTTTTATGTCGGACATGGAGCTGATTGAGATGTTGTGCAGCTCGAAATGTTTGAAATTTTCGGCTTTTTTTTCGGCAACAGCATTCAATTGAAATTCAACTTCTTCAAGAAACGCTTGTTCGTTGCCTGCGAGAGATCCGGCTAACAAATCATCGATGCCTTTCTCGTCGCCCAATCCGGCAATCAAATAAACATCAACATACAATTGACGGTTCGACAGGGTTTGAAACCAACGGCGGAAATTGTTGACGGCATAATAGAAGTTGGCAGATCGTTGCGACACATCTTTATCGGGGGTCAAGTTTTTGGACAGGTCTCTAAAATCGGCATCCAACACAAAAAACACCTCTTTAACTTGGCAACGGTCGATAAACCGGACGATGGATTCGGGGAACGATTTATCTTTACCGATCAGCGAATTAATACCGGGCAAACCAAAAGCCGGTGCTCCGTGTTTACACAGTTTTTCGGCTTTCTTTTCGCCTTCGGTGAAAAACAGTCGTTTGGTTTTGTGATAGCCGGAATAAATACGGCGTATGGTTTCGGGGATGTAGAGTTGCACACCGGCACCGAAGGGTGTTTTGTATTTTCCGATGCTGCCATCTTTGAGCGGATGCGCTTCGGGAAACTGCCAACGGATACGGTAAAAAGGTTTCAACTGTTTGTCGTCGTCTTTAACCTTGTATTGCAAACGGTGTCCGTCTAAATCCAAATAATGAATAATCATGTCGTCGCCATCAGCCAACTGACCGTATTGGTTGACGGTTCCCGATTTGAACACATCAATTTCGACCTGTTTATCTTCAAAAACCTCGATGGCTTTCACATCTTTGTTGGTCAAGCCCGATGCTTCAAGCTGTAGGTTTTTAAACGATGTTCCGCGCACTTTTTTGTCGGGGTCTTTCTGTTTGGGAACATCGTGCAACTCGGTAGGGATGATTACACCGGTTTTGTCGGACAGATATTTGCAGGCTTCCGGAAAACTCATTTTCCGGCTTTCCATCAAAAAATTGATGGGAGACGATCCGCCAAAATCGCACGAGAAGCATTTGTAAACGCCCGGACGGGGCTGGCCGCTCAGTTGCTTGTTGGGCGAAACCTTCAACCCGTCTTTCTTGTGGCACATCGGACATTCGCCCTCCAAATCCTTCCCATGCTTGGTCAATGGCACAAAATCGGAAATGACATCGGCAAGATGACAGGCGTCCAAAATCTTATTAATGGTGTCTTGTTCTATGAACATGGTGCTTTTGTTGAATTGTTAGAAAACCTTTTCGTTGAAAAACTCGTTGATACTCCGGCGCAAGTTGATGTTTAAAAAGGATCGACCTGAGCGCAAATTGTAATAAATAGAAGCGGTGATTTGACAATGCTCTATCAAAGCCTTTTTCACCGCTTTGTATTCACCCACCGGAATCGATTGCATCTTTCGGGTGAAGGTTTCCGAGAACTGTTTTCTTTCGTCTTTTTCCATACTTTTTTTTATTTATAACCGCTGCCTGTCGAAGTCAACCACGTCTGCGATGGGCTGCGGTGGCGTGTGTTTTTTATTGATTGAGGGTAGGTGTTGACTGAAAATAGGGACGCAAATCATCCAAATCTTTTAGGGTAAGAGGGATGTACTCTTCGGTCTCGACATTGGCGAAACGAAAATGACGCTTTCCGAAAAGCCAATAGCGATGGTATCCGTCATATTGCAATATGACATTGGGCTGTTTTTTACTTACATAATAGCCGCATGGCATCAATTGATTGGGTTTCATAATATTGTTTCTAATTTAAAAATGACATATTGTTGATCTATTTTGCAAAAGGCATTTTCGTAAAAGCCGCAATCGACATAGTTGCTGCAAACGATGTATCGCTTGTCGTTGAACCAACAACCGGCGCACGATGGCTTGTCGGTAGGCGTGCAACGAAGACGGTAGGTCTTATTCAGGGTGCGGATGGATATGAGGTCGTTTTGTTTCATGGTGTTAGTCGATGTATGGCATTCGGATATTATCCGTTTTAAAATTCGATAAATATTTGATGCTTCGCGTTTGAACGTAAAGCACCGTATTGATTTCGTTTGTTCCGGGAAGAATCCCGTTAATACGTATTTTTACCAATTTGCCTTCGTGCGGTAAAACTTCGCACGTGAAGTGTTGAATGTAGATTGCACCTGTGCGGTGATCCATCAATTTCCTTTTGTAAATTGCTCTCATGGTGTTTTTTTTATAATTGTGGGAAATAGGAACTTCTCCAACTACGATATTGACGAGTAGTCATCACCTTATGACTAACAGGAATATAGCGTCTCTCTAAGGTGTTGCGGCATAAGCCGACTGCGCAAATTTCGGCGTTTGTTAAATCCACTTCTACATATTTGTAGCCCTGTTTCTCAGCCCATTCGATGGTGAAAATTGTTGACATGATTTTTATATTAGAAATATTACATCAATGGTTTCTCTGTCGCCTAATCCCTGACAATCAATATAGTGCTGCGTGGTTACGCCTGTAACAGTATCAACAGGCATGTTGCCATATTCATCGCAATTTTCCCAGTCGTTTACTATAGCGACTTCGGCATCTTGCGGCATCGCTTTTAATTCTTTTATTAATTCTTTGACTGTCATTTCTTTTTTTTAATTTAGGTCCGAGGCGGGGAATCGAACCCCGCAGTGTGGCGTTTTATAAGCGTTACCCTTTACGCTCAACTCGGAAAATGTCCGGACTTTTTTTGTGAACCGCAAGCGGCTATTCCTCTGTTGATGAAATCAGCCACGCAACCGCTATGATGGCGCAGCAGATGATGATGGCAAAAAATGATTGTGTTTCCATACCTTTATATGTTATCTGTTTGATAAATCATCGGCTTGTTCAAAAAACTCGCAGGCGGTGCGGTTTTTCGATATTTTCATAAAAACTTCGTTGAAGACGTTTTTCTCTTTGTCGTATTTACCTCTGATTTTCACACAACGAAAACAACCGCGTGGTTGCTCTTTCGTTGCCTTGCCTGTCTGATAATATTGACAGTACCGACATTTGATGGTTGTTTCCATAACTTTGTTTTTTGCTTTTCTTTCGGCGACCGCAAGATGCGGTCTGGACTTTTTACGATGCTTGTTCGACAATTTGGTAAAGCACCTCTGTTTGATCGAATAATGTGTCATCGTTCTGAATTAATTCGGAAATGACATGCAGTGAAGAGATGGTCAACAACGGACCATCCGCTTTGTTGGCACGAAGCTGATCGCGCAACGTTGAATCGGGCAGCACTAACCGCGCCGACAGGTTTTTGAACAGTTGCCTGTCGTTTAAGAACCGGTCAACCACCTCTTTTTTTAATTTATAACTCTTCATTTTTTTATTTTAATAGGTTTATAAAATTTTCCTCTATATTTGTCGCCGAAAAACCGCTGTATTTACATTGGATAATTCGCTGACAAAAGTAATCGTATGCGTGATACAAAATCACGTATGATTGATATTTAAATAAATTTAAGATATGGAAAAATTTGAAATTAATAAAAGAGTTATGCAATTAATTGATTATTACACAAATGGTAATCAAACAAAATTTGCAGAGAAGATAAATTGCAGTCCGCAAGTTGTCAATAGATTATTCAATATTGATAAACGTCATGGCAAATATACGCTTGTTTCAAGTGAAGTTTTGCAAAAAATATCACTCATGTGTGAAAACTTAAATTGCCATTGGTTGCTATCAGGAGAAGGCGAAATGCTCCGTTCCACCGCTTCAGAATCAGTGTCGGAAGCGGAAAAGGATGGTTATAAGAAACAGCTGCGCGATAAAGAATACATCATCGAATTGCAGCGCGAAAAGATAGCGCGCATGGAGGCGGAACTTTGCAAAATAAAAAAACAGCTACAAACTGCTGTTGTTGGCAGCGTGGTGGTGGGCTAAGCAAAGGTAGAGAGAGACGCGCGTTAGAGACGGGCGAAAAAATATTACATTTGAAAAATAAACACACAAAAAATAAAACGATATGGAACGCGAAACAATGCAAAACGTCAACATCACCTTGCCCAAGATCGATTTTCAATTTTTGAAAGCGTTGGCAAAAAAACTAAAATGGGACATACACGAAGAGACGCCACTTTATGACCCCGAATTTACAAAAGAGTTGGACGAAAGCCTTCAACAAGCGAAAGAGGGAAAAGTGAAATCGATAAACGTGGATGAGCTATGGAAGTAGTTTTCACCGAAAAAGCACAAAAAGACATTGCGTTTTGGAAAAACACCGGAAATGCAACTATACAAAAGAAGATCACCGAATTGATAAAAGATATAGAAAAACACCCGGAAACGGGTATCGGTAAACCGGAACGATTAAAACATAAGTATTGCGGTGTGTGGTCAAGGCGTATTAATCAACAACATCGAATTTTATACTTGATTGAAGAAAAAATAGTCATACTGTCGTTAAAAGGGCATTATGAATAGGGAGCGGTTGTTTGTTAATAAACACTAAAAAAAGGAGTGAACAAACACACACACGCCACCACCGCCCCCAAAAAGCAAAAAAACGAGCGGCAACAAAAAAAGCGAGACCACATCATCCCGCGAGGGATAAACCGCAAAATCGCAAAAAAGCGGGTGTAAGAGGCTGAAAATCAGCACGAAAAAAGTAGCAAAAATAAGTTATTGATAATCAATGGATAGGGATTAAAAAGTACTAAAAACGACCCAAAACATAAGAAAGTAGCAAAAAAATTTTTGGATAAAACAGTGATTGAGAAAAGGTTAAATGCGGATGGACGGGGTTCCTGCTACCCCGACAAAATTTTTTAAGTTAGTACCAAAAGATCATGCATAAGCATGATTTTTTTTTGCTTCAAAATCGCCTTTTTGGTGCTTCTCTTTCACTCTTTATTGAAAAAATTACGGCTCGTTCTTCTAATGTTTGATGATTGTTTGTAGTGAACGCTATCGAACAAAGATTCTGTAAAACATTCTACCAATAATTTGGTGTCGAACCGTATGGTTTCCCTATTTAACGACACATCTCATCAAAAAAAAAGACTGCCTTTCGACAGTCTTTTTTGCAAATACCCAAATATTATTCTTCAATTTTTGCCAAAACTTTCTTTTGAATTTCGGCTTCTAAAATTTCGGCTTGACGTTCAATTTCAGCACCTTCTGCTAATATTTTTTGCACAAACTCTTTGTCTTCCAAGTCTTTGGCATTAATTTTAACATTCAAGAAAGCACCTTTAACACCGCTACGGGCAGCCAAAGCACCTACACCTGCGTCTGTAACAGAGTTGGGATTTCCGCAATCGACCATGGCGTTGCAAACATCCATACATTCGTAACATAATTGCATGGTTTTGAAAGGCACTTCGATGGCAAATTTAGTAGCCTCTTGAATGGCTTGTTTACGGGCAGCTTTTTCCTCATCCGTCTTTTTGGGAAGCGTAAATGCATCCATAATTTTATTGAAGGCATTGGTGTCTTCATCAACCATTTTCAATAATTCATCGTGATAGAATTTCCCTTTTTCAGCCCAATTGCTAAACTCTTCCCAACGTTCATCCCAGCCGCGTTTGTGCGAAGAGAGGTTGGCCACCATAGTTGCCAATGCCGACCCTAAAGCCCCCATATAAGCAGAAATGGAGCCGCCGCCCGGTGCCGGCGATTCGGAAGCTGTTTCGTGACAGAATTCGGTTAAATTCATATCAATTAATTTTTTGGCCGTATTATGCTCTTTTTCGAGGATATATTCGATGATTTTTTTGTCGGGATCAAAAGGATACAATTCATCTAAACCTAACGATTTTACGGCTATTTTCACTATTTCTTGATCAGAAATACCTGTGGAGCGGTGTTGTTTCCGTAGAAAATATTTTCCGGCATCGAGCATGGCTTTCAAAGGCAGCACACCAACAATTTCAGAACCTGTTACACGAATACCGCGTTCACGGGCTTTTTTATCCACCTCTTCAAACGCTTCGTGCATTGAGGTTATCGATATATCCGTCAAATTCATCGAAATTTGAGCGATACCAAACTCCGGAATAAACCAACCGATCGCTTTAACCGATTTTAAAGTTCCGGGCGTATAAACTTTATTTCCTTTTTCGTCTTTAACAATTTTTCCGGTCAAAGGATTTCCCTCTCTTAAAACGCGTCCGCGTTCACGCACATCAAAAGCGATGGCATTGGCACGACGAGTGGAGGTGGTATTTAAATTGACGTTGTAAGCCACCAAAAAGTTACGAGCACCTACAGCAGTAGCTCCTGTTTTGGAGGTCCATTCGTTCCATTCTTTGGGACCAAAATCGGGATGCCATTCTTCGCTGCCTAAACGTTGGCTTAAAGCTTCATACTCTCCGGAACGACAGCTTGCCAAATTACGTCTTTTGTCTTCAAAAGCGGCATTCTCGTAGCAATAAACCGGAATATTCAGTTCCGAACCGATTCTTTCAGCCAATTGACGAGCATACACCACCGTTTCTTCCATGGTGATATTCGACACCGGCACCAACGGACAAACATCGGTAGCACCAAAACGCGGATGTGCTCCGGTATGATGTTTCATATCGATCAATTCAGCTGCTTTTTTGACACAGCGGAATGCAGCCTCGCATACGGCTTCGGGTTCTCCCACCATAGTTACTACTGTACGATTAGTGGCTTTACCGGGGTCAACATCAATTAAACTGACACCTTCTACAGTTTTGATTTCATCGGTAATACGATGAATGATGTCCATGTTATTTCCTTCACTAAAATTCGGAACACATTCAATTAATTGTTTCATTTTTTATTTTATTTATTTAATTATTAATATTTTATATTATTTTTTCTCTTCTCGATAATTGGGTGCAAAGGTCGCAGAATTTTGATAAAAAAAACAATTTTTTCACTTTTACGCTATCCCAAATTATCAAATTTGATTTTTAAGAACCTTTTACTATAGCATACTCTTTTCAAAAAAAAGAAGCTGTCCTTTTGCGAACAGCTTCTTTAATATCATCATCGGATCACTATCGAGCGATAATAATTTTGATTACAACCGTTTGTTGTTCTGAAGTAGTTATTCTGGCGTAATAAACACCCGTTTCATAATAGCTGACATTCAAAACTGCTTTTTCGGAGTGTTCCGGAATAATGGTAGTCATCACCTTTCCAATGGAATTATAAAGCATGATTTGCGTCATATCTTCACCTACAATGGTTACTTCGGTGCTAGATGGATTCGGGAATGCATTATACAATGCGTTCGGATTGCTTAATACTTCGCAAGCCACTTCGCTCAAGTCGCTGGTACAATTCAATGTAGAGATCATGCGTAAAGCATAGCAATATTCCTGATTTTGAACAACATCGAAATCTCTATAATCGAAACTTGACACATTGGTCAACCATTCTCCATTACGATATAATTCAAATTCTACACCATCACTTTCCCAAGTAACATCAATATATTCACCGGGTTGATCTGTTGTAGTTACATGGATCGGTGGTTGCGGATAAGCATATTGTAAGGTTAGAACTACAATGCTGTCGCAACCGTCAGCAGCAGAGAATGTTCTGACATAGATACCTGTATCGACAAGAATCGTATCGCCAAAGAGATATTCGCCGCCTACACACATCCAATCAGAGACAGAATCTTGTTGCGGTTGAGTAACTTGCAGTGTCAAAGTAATGATACTGTCGCAACCTTGTTGCGAATAGAAATTCTCGTCGTAGACACCTGCTTCTGTTAATGTCTGTGTACCAAACTGATATGTTTGTCCTTGACAAATAGTAGCTTCCATTTCGTTATGATAGGTTGGATGAACATCCAAATGTAACAAGATGATACTATCGCAACCCGTAACGGATTCTAAGAACACATAAGCATTACACGTTTCTGTTAAAATTTGTCCGTGGAAATCGTAAGATTCACCTTGACAAATTTCTGCATTTTCGTTCATCAAATATTTCTGATTTACAGTCAATACCAACGTTACAATACTATCGCATCCTTCTTGTGTGAACAAATATTGATACAAAGTGGTATCATTTTGAGCCGATTCAAGATAGAAACCATTTTGGTCGTATCGTTCGCCTTGGCAAGCAACATCTTCCAAAACAGGATAGAACGCCGGATGAATGATAATGGGCAACATTAAAGTATCGCTGTGATCGCAATAATTGCTACCTACCACTTTCAACACTGCATCGGTGGCTGTTGTTGGCGCTTTCAGCGTCATAGTTGCTTCACCTTGACCGCTCATGATGGTAAATCCTTCAGGAACAATCCATTCATAATCAGTAGCATTTTCTATCGTAGCATTATAATGACCGATAGCTTCCGGACATAATTCCGGATCGCCCACAACACGGATAGCTCTCGGCAACGGAGTTACTTTTAAGTTTAGTGTTGTTATGCTATCGCAACCGTAAATGGATCCCGGATTGCAAGTGTATGTGCCGGCAGTTGTTAACGCTTGTCCACAGAAGTTATATGTTTCGCCTTCGCAGATGGAATCCATCACTTGATTGTGATAGGTTGGATGAACGTGAACCGTATAGGTAAGAACATCGGATGTTCCACACACATTGTTTCCGACATTGCTTGTTCCAAACACCGTCAATACGTAGTTAGTATCAACATTCGGGAATTCGATAACAACATCTGCAGAACCTTGTCCGTGAAGTATCAAACCATCAGTAACAGTCCATTGATATACATCGGCACCGGTAATATCAGCATGATAGTAAGCAACAATAATCGGTGCTTGACACAAGTCTGTTTCTCCGGTAATTTCGATAGCCACAGGCGGTTGTTTTACAAACAAATGCAATGTGGTGATGCTGTCGCAGCCATACATAGAAAGCGGATTACATTCATAAACGCCGGCAGTTGTCAGCATTTGACCACAGAACGGATAGCTATCGCCTTGGCAAATAGAATCATAAACAATGTTGTGATAAATATCGTCAACAAACAGTGTTAAAATGGTTACACTATCGCAGCCATAAATACTGTGATTATTATCGGTGTAAATAC
>JAQUSR010000158.1 GCA_028710155.1 Bacteroidales bacterium
GGTGTCGGTCAATTGCACCAAGGTGTTGAATTAGGCGTTGAAGGAGAGATTGTTACCGGATTAACGGCAACAGCTGTCGGAACATGGAATAATTTCCTGTACAATTCAAAAGCAAATGCCACCATCAGTATTGATAACGATGCTTCCGTTATCAGCGATCGCGAGGTTTATTTACAAGGATATCACGTGGGCGGAACTCCAGAAATTGCATCAACCATCGGATTGAAATACAACGGAAAACAATATTATTGGATCAGCGTCAACTTTAACTATTATGCCAATCTGTATGTTGATGTCAATCCCGACCGTCATACGGGAGAAGCCTTAGCGGGTATGGATGCCGCCGATCCTCGTATCAATTTGGTTTTGGCACAAGATCGTTTGGATAACTTTTATACGTTGGATGCCAGTATCGGAAAATCGTTTCGTATTGGTGGAAAATATTATATTAACTTGAATTTCAGTATGAATAATATTCTGAACAACAAAACTGCAATCTATGCTTATCAACAGTTGCGTTACGATAATATGAATATTGAAAAATTTCCAAATAAATACAGCTATATGTATGGAGCACAGTATTTTCTGAATGTAAACTTTAGATTTTAATCATTAATCCAAATATCAAAAAAATGAAAAATTTTAAATATATTTTCATCGCACTCGTTTCTATATCAGTGCTTTTGACAAGTTGTCTTAAAAAAGAAGACCCACCAATGAATCATATTCCGGTGGGAACGGTTTATACCGTTGAAGAGGTGATTGCTTTTGGAAATGGTTACGTTTTTGATTCTGCAGCCTCAATGTATGCCACCGTAACCATGGACGAAGCCAACGGAAATTTGAACAAAATCATTTATGTTCAAGATTCTACCGCCGGTATCAGTTTGACTTTACCCGACAATGATTCGCATTTGAGACAAGGTGATTTTCTGCGCATCAACTTGAATGGTCTTTCTCTTTCTGACAATAACGGAATGTTTACGTTGAAAACCGTTGATGCAGCTACCAATGTGATTGTAATTTCACATGGCCAAATGGTTGAGCCTAAAGTTGTAACCATCACTGATATCACAACAGGAAATTATAATGCACAAATCATTCAATTAGTGAATGTTGAATTTCAAGATACGACAGCTAAATGGTCGGATGCCGTCGGTTTATCAACACAAAATCGCACATTGCAAGATTGTTATGGGAATACAATTATCACACGAACAAGTGGCTATGCTACATTTGCCGATGAAATTTTACCATCAGGCAAAGGTTCTTTGGTTGCCATTGCTGGTGTTTATGGTACCACCTATCAATTATATGTTCGCAGCCTTGACGAAGTGAGCATGGATGGAGAACGCTGTAACGTATATTTAGAGTCATTTGCTCAAGGACAAGGCGGTTTTTCGATTCAAGATGTGGAATTGCCGAGTGTGGCTTCCTACATTTGGAGTCATGATGCCTCTTATGTCTGTATGAAAGCAAGTTGCTATATTGGAAACAGTGATCATGCCGGAGAAAGTTGGTTGATTTCACCTTCCTTTGATTTCTCGCGTGCAACGGTTGTTGAATTATCTTTCGATCATGCCATCAATTATTTAGATGATTTTGCTCATGTCGCCGATTTCTGTTCAGTGATGATTTCTGTTGATTATTCCAACGATAATCCCAATACTGCTACATGGGAACAATTGTTGCCGGTTTATCCAAATAGCGGAGGTTGGACATTTTACAATTCCGGAACGATTGATATTAGCAAGTATGCAACCAATTCTAATGTGCATTTTGCCTTTAAATACAAAAGTATTCAAGGCGATGCCCCTACTTGGGAAATAAATAATGTCAATGTCTTATCAGATTAAATTTGAAGAAATTATGAAAAATAAAAGTTTAAATATCAGTTGGATGGTGCTGCTTTTAGCGACCACTACATTAATGAGTTGTTTCAAAAAACCGACTGAACCACCAATTCGTCCAATTCCGGTCGGAAAAATATATACGTTGGAAGAGGTTTTTAATAAAGGAACGAATTATACTTTTGATACGATCGCTTCCGTATTTTGCACAGTTACCGCCGATGAATCGAACGGAAATTTGTATAAACAAGTTTTTGTACAAGATGGAGAAACTGCTATGCAATTAGTCTTTACTGAAGGTTCTAATTTTAAAATCGGCGATTCCATTCGCATCTATTTAAATGGATTGACGGTATATAATTACAACGGAATCATGCAATTGCGTACTATTCAACCCGATTCAAACATTGTAGTGATAGCCAATCATAGATACATTCAACCCGCTCCTGTAACCATTTCTCAAGTAACCAGCGGACAATTTACCGGTCGTTTGGTGCAACTGATGGATGTCGAATTTCAAGATTTTGAGTTGGGAAGCACTTTTGCCGATAAAACCAATTTGCTGACAGAAAATCATACGTTGCAAGATTGTGATGGAAAAACCATCATTGTTCGTACTAGTGGTTACGCTTCGTTTGCTGATGCGCAATTACCGCGTGGAAAAGGTTCTATGGTGGCCATTGCATCGGTTTATAATTCAACCTATCAAATGATTGTTCGCAGTTTTGTAGAAGTTGCCATGGATAGCGTTCGTTGTGATGGCACATGGGGTCCCAACTTTTTGTTCAAAGAAAGTTTTGCCTCCGATCAAGGCGATTTTACAACAAAAAATCTGGTCGGATCGCAAGTGTGGTACTACGCTTCTTCCTATTCATGTATGGTGATGAGTGGTTATCAAGCACCCGACTATTTTAATAATGACGATTGGTTGATTTCGCCTTCGATTGATTTATCGGTGATAACAATGGATCACGTCAATCTCTCCTTTGAACACGCTGCTCGTTATGGTAGTGCTTATCCTACACATTTGACTGTATGGGTTTCAACGAATTATGATGGAACGAATTTGAATGAAGAAGATTGGACACAAGTAAACGTTCCAACCTATCCTTCAGGTAGCGATTGGTCTTTTGTTCAATCGGGAGCAATAAATTTGGACCAATTTGTCGGAGCAACCAACTTCCATTTTGCACTTCGTTATACCAGCACTCCTTCAGCATGTGCCACATGGGAAGTTAAAAATGCGGTTATTATTTTGTCGGAATAGTATGTAATTACAATATTTAGGCTTAAAACATAATCTCAAATACATTATGTTTTAAGCCTTTTTTAATGAATCAATAAAAGAGAAAAAGGTATTTTTCAGTCTTAAAATTAAATGAATGTAATCGTGTCAGAAAAAAACATATCCATCCCCGCAGCCAAAGCTATTGACATTTATGGCGTTAATGATGCCAATTTACAATATTTAAGAAAATTTTTTCCGAAACTTCGCATTATTGCGCGAGGCGATTTTTTGAAATTGATGGGCGATGAAGAAGAAATTGCTCGCTTTGACGAGAAATTTTCGCTGTTGGAATGGCACTACGATAACTTTGGAAAATTGGAAGAAAAAGACATTGCCAACATCATGAATGTGCCGACTTCCATTCAATATCATTCAGAAAATCAAATCAATAAAGATGTGATTGTTTATGGACGAAACGGTTTATTAGTTCAAGCTAAAACGGTGAATCAACGTTTTTTGGTCGAAAAAAGCGAAACCAACGATTTGATTTTTGCCATCGGTCCTGCAGGAACGGGAAAAACCTACACCGCAGTAGCTTTAGCAGTTCGTGCTTTGAAAAATAAAGAGGTACGAAGAATCATTTTGACACGTCCGGCGGTAGAAGCCGGAGAAAATCTTGGTTTTCTCCCCGGCGATTTGAAAGATAAATTGGATCCCTATCTGCAACCATTATACGATGCTTTGCGTGATATGCTGCCACAACAACGTTTGCAAAGTTTTTTGGATGAAGGAATTATACAAATTGCGCCGTTAGCTTTTATGAGAGGTAGAACGCTCGATCACGCTTTTGCCATTTTGGATGAAGCTCAAAATGCTACCGAAGGACAATTGAAAATGTTTTTGACCCGAATGGGAGCCTCTTCAAAATTTATTGTAACCGGCGATGTTACACAAATTGACTTACCGCGCAATCAACGTTCCGGTTTGGTGTATGCTGAACAGATTTTGAACGGCATCGAAGGTATCGGTTTTGTACAACTCAACGAAAAAGATATTGTTCGACATCGTTTGGTAGGTCAAATTTTGGGAGCCTACGAGCGAGATCATCAACGGAAGCAGGAGAAGTTGAAGGAAATAAATTCTTCTTGCGACTAATATTTCAATAAATATCTTTCAATCGTTCAATTTCGCGACGATCTTTTTTTGTGGGACGCCCCGAACCATGTTCG
Source organism: Bacteroidales bacterium (assembly GCA_028710155.1). Classification (GTDB taxonomy): domain Bacteria; phylum Bacteroidota; class Bacteroidia; order Bacteroidales; family WRLA01; genus WRLA01. The sequence goes on from JAQUSR010000158.1 coordinate 4,308, forward strand.
CGATATTCTGAATTGACCTTATGCAACATTTCAATACGAGCATATTCTTCAGGTGGCGTTAAATCTTCTATATAGTTTTGAACTAAAGCGGCACCAACACGATTTGATAACAATTCCTTGACTCTTATTGTTTTACACAAACCATCTTTGTGAATTTCGATGATATTTCCCATAGCAACATCACGAGAGGGTTTTACGGTGATTTCGCCGATATGAACTTTTCCTGCATTGCAAGCATCGGTTGCCAAACTGCGTGTTTTGTAAAGTCTAATAGCCCAAAGAAATTTATCAATGCGTACTTTATCAGTCATAATATCCGAAACGATAGCTTATTTTTCGCGGAAATAGATTTGAATTGGAACCCCACAAAAATTGTATTTTTGACGAATTTGATTTTCTAAAAAACGTTTGTAAGGTTCTTTGATATATTGTGGTAAGTTGCAATAAAAAGCAAATGCAGGAAATGAAGTCGGTAACAT
>JAQUSR010000159.1 GCA_028710155.1 Bacteroidales bacterium
AATAGTGAAATTGGTTCAACTGCATACACTTTTCCCGCTTTACCTACATATTTCGATAAAAAATAGGAGTAATATCCAAGATTTGCCCCTATATCAATGCAAGTAGCTCCTTGATTAATGATTGTTTTGAGAAAATGAATTTCAGGATATTGTTCCTTCATGCGCCCTTTCTCAATTTGTTTAATATAAACTTTACTTACTAATCGTAAATATTTTTTTAAGCCCAATAACTTATAAGCTACAAATCTCGCTGTTATCATAAGAAAAATTTAATGTGCAAAGGTATTCTTTTTTGCGTATGATGTTAGTGTTTTATTCTAAATAATCTATCCGTTATTATATTTACTTGTTCTGAAATACACCATTTATAAACTGCAAACCATCCTCCCGCCATTAAAACTACCGTTCTTAAAACAGCATCAATTGCACCCGCAAGCCATGGATGACATTGAAGAGTGAAAATCAATGGTTTTATGGTCCACTCCAACAACGCATTGACCAAAAACATTGCCAATACAATCGCCACCACTTTCAGTTGTGCCTTCGAAAAGGGCGAGGTTTTGATTTTCCATTTGATAAAAGTCAGCAGCAACACAAAATAGACAATGCACGAAATAAGCGATCCTAAAGCAGCTCCCTCTATACCAATTTCGGGTATCAATCGAATATTGAGATATACAGTTAAAACCGTAAGTATCAGTGTAAAAATCAATGAATAATAGTAATATTTCGAATACGTTAAAACGGTGGTTCCGACACTCAAAAACGAATTAATCAGCCGATAGAGACACAAAAACAATACCGCCCATTTTCCGGATTGATACACATCGCCGTTGGGCAACAATTGATAAAAGAAATCGATATTGATCCAAATGGCAAAAAATATTAACAATCCCACCATCAACTGATGCAACGATACGCTCTGACTGAGTTTGTTGGCTTCAGCAATGTTTTGATCTTTCATGGCTTGCGAGATATGCGGTTGTGTGATAGCTCCCAGCGAACGGTAGGGAATTTCGATGATAGCGGCAATATAGGTTGAAACCGCAAAAATCCCTGCAAACGACAGCCCTAAATCTTTACTGATAAACACCGAATTAACCACAGGAACCAAAGTTGTTGTCAGTGCTGCGGATAAAAGAAAAAGCGTATATAGCAGAAAATCTTTTCGTAATTCTTTGGTAATAAAGGAAAAATCAGGTTTCAACGAAATTCGTTTTAACGAAAAGAGATATAAGACATTGAAAAGTGCAGCAATACCGTAAATAGAACAAAAAGCCATCACAAAGCCGTCTAAATCAATAACTTTGAACGCATATAGCAAATAGACGATTAAAGCCAACAGCCGCACGCCTATTTCGCGAATGAATTTTGGGACTACAATTCGCAACAAAACATTAGCATTAGTCTCAAAAACAGCCATATAGAGCATAAAGAAACCCAACGGAAAGATAAAATAGTAGTAATCGACAAAAAGTTGTGAGTTGGTAGAAAAATAGGTTTCGACAGGCTTTTGCAACAGCCAAAAGATGACACTGAAAATAACCAGCCCGACCAGCGGAATCACCAACGTCCAAAAGAAAAAACCGTGATCTTTCTTTTCCGGATCTTTAAAATAGGGATAAAAGCGTAAAATGGATGAATTCGTTCCCAACTGAGCCAACCCCGCAAACATGGTTGCCACATTCACTAAAACATCGCGCAAGCCCATCTCTTCTGCCGTCAAAAATTTGGTCATCACAAAAAAAGTGATGAGAAAACCTAAAAACGACCCGAAATAATTGACAATAGTTCCTTTGATGCTTTGCCGAATTACGATACCCATGATTGAATAGATCTTAAGAAAAAAATATCAGAAAATTTAATGATTAATTCTTAATCCATTTCCACAAATCTTTGTAGGTCGCTTTTTTTCCATACATCAAAATTCCGATTCTGTATATTTTTGCGGAAATCCAAATAGCTCCTACAACACTGATTATCAAAATAGAACAAGAAAGGATTACTTCCCACCAAGCAATACCAAAAGGAATGCGTGTCATCATTGTTATGGGCGAAGTGAACGGAATCATCGACAGCCAAAAAGCCAAACTACCATTAGGATTTTCGATGACAATTTGCAAAGTTGCAATACTGATTATCAATGGAATTGTAATCGGTAGCATAAATTGTTGGGTATCCGTTTCGTTATCGACTACTGCTCCGATAGCGGCAAAAAGTGAAGCGTAGAAAAAATACCCGAAAATGAAAAAGAATAAAAATGTATAAAGAATCACTGTGAAATTGATTGATTTAATGGATTCAATAATATATAGAACATCTTCGTTCCCTTCAAAATTGGCGGTAATGCTTTCTAAATCAATTCCGGAAGCCATTTGCGAAATTTGTGTTACATCAGGTGTGGTTGACATAAGACCGGAAAGTATCGGAGTAGCAATAGCTATCAAAAGGACAGAAAAAACAATCCACAGTACAAACTGTGTCAAACCGACAAGAGCGATGCCGATAATTTTTCCGGCCATCAATTGATAAGGTTTTGCCGTTGAGACCATTACTTCTATCACTCGATTTGTTTTTTCTTCAATCACACCACGTTGCACTTGTGAACCAAACATAAACACAAAAAAGTAAATCATAATACTAAAAATAAAAGCTAAAGCCATTTTTATTTCTGGGTAGCTTTTTTCTTCATCGCCGGTTTCAGAAATTTTGAAAGTGTCTAATTTGATTTCAGTATTAATGGATTTTATCACCTCTTCGCTGACACCCGAAGATTCCAATTTCATTCGTTCTACATCCTTTTTCATCAAGCTTTTGATGAAAGTATTGACGCCAATCCCCACCTCTTCTTTAGAAAAAATATTGGCTGATTCGGGAACAATTACTTTTGTTTTAGGAATACATAACAATAAATCGTTGTTGGAGCTTAAAAATTTCTTTTTTGCATCCTCCAAATCATCAGGAAAAATGTATGTAAACTTGTAATTATCAGTACTTTTAAATGTATTATAAAAAACATTGGATTCGTCCCACACCATAATATTTTTTTGCGATTGCGTTACTGCTGATACATTTAGATAGATGATCAACGCATAAGCACCAACGACGAGCAAAGGTGTCAAAAATGTCATTACAATGAATGATTTCTTTTTAACACGAGTAACATACTCGCGACTTATTATCAGTTTAATAGGGTTTGTCATATTGATAATTCGATTATTAATTTTGATTTCTACTCACTTCATGTATAAAAATATCGTGCATAGAAGGATATTTTTTTTGAAAAGATACAATTTCTGTTCGAGGCAATAATTTTTCTATAATCTCATTAAGGGTTATCTCCGGCATTGTTTGTAAACAAATTTTAATTAATCCGGCATCATTGACGGTTTCTACAACCTTTACTTTTTCTGAAAAAAGTGCGTTGATATCATCAATCGGTTGTTTAACAACTACATCAAAAAGATTGTTGCTGAACGATTCGCGAACAGTGTTTATCTCTCCGGAAAGGATATTTTTTCCTTTGTTAATCAATGTAATATAGTCGCACAACTCTTCAACAGACGACATATTATGCGTGGAAAAAATAATGGTTGCCCCGTTTTTTTTCAGTTCTAAAATTTCGTTTTTAATCAAATCAACATTGATAGGATCGAATCCGCTAAAAGGCTCGTCAAAAATGAGCAATTTTGGCTCATGCACCACTGTTACAATAAATTGTACTTTTTGTTGCATTCCTTTGGAGAGCGTTTCTGTTTTTTTATCCCACCAATTCATCAAATCAAATTTCCGAAACCATTGTCGCAATTTAATCTCTGCCTCTTTCGGAGCTAAGCCACGCAATTGTGCAAAATACATAGCTTGTTCTCCGACTTTCATTTTTTTATATAAACCTCGTTCTTCGGGCAAATAGCCAATACATTGAATATGTTTTGGATTCAAAGGCTCGCCATCAATCAAAACACGCCCGCTATCCGGAGTGATAATTTGATTGATAATACGAATGGTTGTGGTTTTACCGGCTCCATTGGGACCCAGCAAACCATAAATACATCCTTTTGGTATATTGATACTTACATCATTTAAGGCTTTATGTCCGGAGTATTGTTTCTCTAAATGTTCAACGATCAAGAAATCCATATTATGTCTTTTTTCAATTATTCGATAAATCTTATTGATTATCAATCATTGTTTCAATTTTTTTCGAGGCGCAAAGGTAACACAATTCATTCAAAGAAATTCATCTTTTGAATGAAAGTTAACCAAAAAATTTGCAAAGGGAAATGTTATTCTCGATGGAACTAAGGTTGCCAAGAAAGCGGATAAAAAAAACGTTTAAATTAAAAATCTAAACGTTTACCATCTTTTCATCTTGAAATTTTGTGGAGTATATCGGAATCGAACCGATGACCTTTTGACTGCCAGTCAAACACTCTAGCCAACTGAGCTAATACCCCTTCAAAAAAGTGCTGCAAAGGTAATGCTTTTTCATTGTTTTGCAAAAATTTTTTTATGATTGATAATCAAAATAATAAATATATTTTTTGATTTTTATTGTTCTAAAGAAAAGTTGATTTTGCTCATTTTTTTAAAACATTTTTCAAAAATTTCATGTAATTAGTCACAATAAGCAAGGCTCGGCGAAATGAATATGTACGACCAACAATTCTTCGATAAATTGGTCATTCAATCATTTGTATCATTTAATGGTTTACTTTTGCAAAATTATAAATTTTTCTTATGAATATTTACAATTCAT
>JAQUSR010000160.1 GCA_028710155.1 Bacteroidales bacterium
CGATTACCCCTCACGTTAGCTTTGAGTTATAGTGCTCGCTGGGAAATCACGGAAGCCGTTCGTCAAATTGCCCAAAAGGCATTACAACATCAACTGAACCCTGAAGAGATTACCGCCGACACCGTTTCGCAATATCTTACCACCAAAAATTTACCCGACCCCGAGCTCATCATTCGCACCAGCGGCGAGTATCGAATCAGTAACTTCCTTTTGTGGCAAAGTGCCTACGCCGAATTTTACTTTACCCCTACACTTTGGCCCGATTTCAATAAACAATCGCTGTATGAAGCCATCATCGATTTTCAACATCGCGAACGCCGATTTGGTTTAACTACCGAGCAAATTAAGAACTTATAATGAAAATTTCTATTAAGCATACACTTTTTTATCGTATTACTTTACTGATTATCATCTGTTTAGTTCCTTTCTTTGCTTTTTCGCAAATATCGTTAGGAGATAACAATTTGCCAAAATTCAATTACAATAAACCACAAACGTATGAAATTGGCGGTATCACCGTTTCAGGAGTCAAATACTTAGACAGAAATGTATTAGTTATGCTTTCCGGACTTTCTGTGGGAGCATCTGTCAAAGTACCGGGGGAAGAAATCACCCAAGCCATCAAAAAATTGTGGGATCAAGGGCTGTTTGAAGATGTTCAAATTCAAGCTACGAAAGTTGAAAACGACAAAATATTTTTAGACATCTATCTGTTAGAACGCCCACGATTAAACCGATTCAAAATCACAGGTTTGAAGAAATCGGAAGCCGACAATATTCGCGATGAAATCAACTTAACCCGCGGCGATGTTGTTACAGAAAATCTGCTTATTCGCACCGAAACATTGATAAAAAACTATTTCGTTGCCAAAGGTTTTTTAAATACAGAAGTGCAGATCGACCAAATTCCGGACACCCTAAAACCCAACGAAGTAACCCTAAATATTGACGTTCAAAAAAATGCAAAAGTCAAGATTTTTGAAATCAACGTCATCGGCAACACAGCATTGAGTGAATCAAAAATAAAATCCGCCTTCAAAGAGACCAAAGAACAAGGCAACTTTCAAGCCATCAACTATACCGATTCGTTAGTATTCAATATGTTCAAAGAAATGTATCATTTGGATTTATACGGTATGTTAGACGGCATGGTCGATTGGGCACAAAAATTCGCCAAAGTTCGTATTTTCAAGTCTTCCAAATTTATTCAAAGCGATTACGAAGACGACAAAATGAACCTTATCAAAAAATACAACGAATTAGGCTACCGCGATGCACAAATCGTCAGCGACAGCATCTACGACTTCGACGACCGAAGCATCATTATCGACATTTTTATTGATGAAGGTCAAAAATACTATTATCGCGACATTACTTGGGTGGGAAACACTAAATATACTGATAAACAACTTAGTGAAGTACTACAAATCAAAAAAGGCGATATCTATAACCAAGTTTTGCTCGAAACCAATCTGAACTATAATCCCGAAGGTGCCGACGTCAGCTCGCTATATATGGATGACGGCTATCTTTTCTTCAACATTCAACCGGTAGAAGTTCGCGTTGAAGGCGATTCCATTGATATTGAATTACGTATGTATGAAGGCGTTCAAGCCCGAATCAACAAAGTTTCTGTCAAAGGCAACACGCGTACCAACGATCATGTTGTGTTGCGGGAAGCCCGCACCAAACCGGGGCAACTTTTCAACCGCTCGGCAGTGATACGTACCCAACAAGAATTGGCTCAAATGCAATATTTTAATCCGGAAGCTCTCAATTTAGACTATCAACCCGATCCGCAAAAAGGAACAGTAGATTTGGAATATATTGTCGAAGAAGCCTCTACCGATCAAATTGAGCTTTCAGGCGGTTATGGTTATGGACGTATTATCGCAACCTTAGGACTACGTTTGAACAACTTCTCCGTCAAAAATATTTTTAACCCCAAAGCATGGCGTCCTCTGCCTTCGGGCGACGGACAAACACTATCGTTGAGTTTTCAAACTTATGGTTACGGCTATTGGAGTGCAGGTTTCACCTTCGTTGAACCTTGGCTGGGCGGCAAAAAGCCCAACGCTTTAACCTTGTCGTACTATTTTTCGCAATATAGCAGCACCTCCTACAAAAAAGGCGAAACCGGCTACTATCGCTTTAGAAATCACGGAATCAATATCGGAATCGGTCGCCGACTCAAATGGCCTGACGACTATTTCTCGCTATACACCGGCATCGGATTGGAATTTTATAACTTATATAATTACACATCTTTATTTCCTGTGGGTAGCGGAACGGGCGATTTTTATAATATGTATTTCACCGGAACATTTGGCAGAAAAAGCACCGACAATTGGATCTATCCGCGCTCCGGTTCCGACATCTCCATCACTTTAAAACTGACACCGCCCTATAGTCTCATCGACAATCAAATAGAAAAAGAAACCAACGAAGACAAAAAATTTAAATTGGTAGAATACCACAAATGGAAAATCAATGCCAGTTTCTATCAACGAATCATCGGCGATTTAGTGCTTTCGGCAAGGGTGAAATTTGGTTTCTTAGGCAACTACAACAAAACCTTGGGCACCACTCCGTTTGAACGTTTCTTCTTGGGCGGAGACAGAATGTACAGCTATTATCAATATGACGGAAGAGAACAAATTGCTATGCGGGGCTACGAAAACGCCTCCATTGTACCCAATTCCAATTCCGAAATCGGCGGTTCTATCTACGATAAATTCACCCTCGAACTTCGCTATCCTTTGACACTGAACCCCACCGCTACCATTTTTGCATTAGTATTTTTGGAAGCCGGTAACTGTTGGGAAGGCTTCAACGATTTTAACCCTTTCAATGTGTATAAAGCTGCCGGCGTAGGCTTACGTGTCAACTTGCCTATGTTCGGTATGATCGGCATCGATTGGGGATACGGATTAGATAAAATCCCCGGCAACCCCGGCGCCAGCGGAAGCCAATTCCACTTCTCTATCAACAACTCCATCGATTAATTTTTTTCAACATTTATAATTATCATTAATATCATAAAAATATTAACATGAACAAAGTATCAAAAATCATCGTCGTCATCAGCTTGTTATGTATCAGCTCATGGACAACCGTAATGGGACAAGGACAACGTTTTTCGTTTGTAGATACCGATTATATTTTACAAAATATTCCGGAATATGCCGATGCCCAAGCTCAATTGAACGAACTCTCCAAAGAATGGCAAACAGAAATTGATGCAAAATTTGCAGAAATCGACAAAATGTATCGCACCTATCAATCCGAAAAAGTGATGATGCCCGAAGAATTGAAAAAACAAAAAGAAGAAGCCATCGTTGCTGCCGAAAAAAGTGCCAAAGATTTGCAAATGCAACGTTTTGGACCCGATGGCGACCTCTTCAAAAAAAGAGAAGAATTGGTGAAACCTATTCAAGATAAAATATATACCGCCATCGAAACCATTGCTGCTCAAAAAAATCTCGGTATCGTTTTCGATAAAGCCGGTGCTGTTACCATGATGTATGCCAATGTCAAATTCGACATTAGCGACGATGTTTTGTCGGAAATGGGCTACGGTTTTAATATTAAAAAATAACCTAATCGCTGCAAAATCAAAATTATGTGTAACTTTGCACACCTTTAAAAAAAAAGAATTTTTAATAAAAAAAGTATAAGAATGAAAAAATTATTAAGTGTAATTTGTATGATGACGCTGTTGGTAACCATTGCAACAGCACAACAAAAATTTGGACATGTCAATTTTTCGGAAGTTTATGAAATGATTCCCGGTCAAGACACCGCACGTGCCGCTTATGAAACATACGTCAAAAATGTTCAAAGTCAATTAGAAACTATGGCTACAGAATTTGATAGCAAATATCGTGACTATCAAGCTAACTTAGCCACCATGTCGAAATTGATCAAAGATGCCAAAGAAAAAGAGTTACAAGACTTACAAACCCGCATTCAAGCATTTCAAGAAGCAGCTCAAGCCGATATGCAAAATAAAGAGCTTGAATTGACACAACCTTTAATCGATCGCGGCAAAAAAATCATCGAAGAAATTGCCAAAGAAAACGGCTATACATACATTTTTAATAGTTCTGAAGGTTTGCTGCTTTATGCAACACCATCAGATGACATCATGCCACTTATTAAAAAGAAATTAGGATTATAATCCTTCATTTCATTTCATCATAAAAAGCGACACCTATAGTCGCTTTTTTCTTTTTTTACATTACCTTTGCCAAAATTTTAAAACTATTTTTCATGAAACATAAACTACTTTTTATTATTTCATTTTTACTTTTTTCTGAATTAATCTATGGACAAGCCGTTGTTTCAGGCGTTGTTCGCGATGCAACAACCGATGAAACATTAGTAGGCGTTAATGTATATTTGGAAAATAAATCGGGATCCGTTGATCATGGTGTTGCCACAGATATTAATGGCAAATATTCTATCGAAGTGCCTGTCGGCATTCCGATTTTGAATTTTAGTTTCGTCGGCTACCAAGCACAAGCACAATCGTTAGTAACCCACAAAGGTCAACAAATCACTTTGAATATCTACATGAAAACCGAAGCAGGTTTGTTGGAAGGTGTTGTGGTAAGTGCCGGTCGTTTTGAACAAAAATTGAGTGAAGTAACCGTTTCCATGGAAGTAGTAAAAGTTGAAGATTTATCCAAACAAAATACACAAGATATTTC
>JAQUSR010000019.1 GCA_028710155.1 Bacteroidales bacterium
CGGGTGTTGATCCACTTTTGGTCGTTGACATCGATATACAACGAGCGTAAATCTTCGTTAGCCGAAACCAATAAATTATAGGCTCGCCACGTTCCATCAGCGCTTCTACACGACAACATATCGTTGCAAGAGGAGTTGGCAACCCATAAATTTCCTTTGCTATCAAACGCCAAACCGCTGACAAAAATGCCTTGGTTGACTGCTGCGCTTCGTGGTTGCAACGAACTGTTTTCTGTATCGTAAATAACGGTTAATTCGTTATTGTCAAATTGATACAATCCACAACCCCATGTTCCGACAAAAGCTTGTGACGGATTTGTAGGATTGACAACTGCCACACAAAAATCGTGAGAATTGTCGGGTACATTTTCCATTTCCGGATTAAAAATCGTCCACGAAGAACCATCAAAAGAGCAAGTTCCCTCTTTTGATCCGCCAAAATACCAGCTGTCTTCCAAATAATAACCTGCCGAAACCCACACTTGGTCTTTCAAAGCGGTAAGATCAAAACAATTGGAGGAATAGGGTCCATTAGGACGACCCATTTTTTTTATCGAAGAGACATCGGTGGCTTTCAATAAGCCTAAGTTTTCATCGGCAATCCAATATACATTGTTCGAAAACTCCACTTGACGCGCATTTATCGTTTGACCCTCGTATTGCGAAAAATGTGTCGGATGTTCAAAATTAGATGGTTGATAGACATATAAACCATTGTTGGTGGAAAGCAACAAACGATCATCGGCAACGTGTAAATCGGAGCAGCTGCCTTGATACACCAATTGAGGAATCGTGTCGTTAAGCATCTGTTGATAGAATTGTTGAACATTATCGGTATGACAAACATAGGTTAAACGTTGGTCAAAAACTTCTATCATAGAATAAAACCCATTGATTAATGGTGCCGATTGCCATTGATGCCACGATTCGTAAAATGATAGTAACGGATTATCTTTGCGTGCCGAAAAAATTCCCTTGGCGGTGGCCACATAAAAGCAGGTATCATCAGCCGTCATATCATAAACGTCTAACGTTTCAAAACTACTTCCTATTCGATAGGTTTCAACCACTTCCAATTGATCGACATCCACTACTACGACACCAAAACCGCAACAAATATAGGCAAAATGATCTTCAAAATAAACATTATTTAACCCTTTATTTCCTATGATGGACGAAAGTTTTATCTCCGGAAAATTGTAAATCGTTCCGTTTTTAATAATATCAATATCCGAATTTTCGTACAAAATCATCAAGCAATTTTGTTGGTCGTCATATTTTAATTTGGTAAAGCCATTATCCGTCAGTCCATTAATCTTTGAAAATCGTTCTATAATATTATCTTCTTGATTATAAATAAACAAACTGTAAGGAGACATCACATACACCTCTTGCCCCACCACGGCAACACTTTTTGTTTGATAATAGGATAAATGATCCCGCCATTCACCAATACCGATTTTTTGCCCTTGAACATCAGGCAATAAACACATAAAAACTATTGATAGAAATCCAATGATGCGGATATTTTTTATAGAGCGAATTTTCATATTGTTTAGAAATGTCGTATTTATTATTGATTAATGTATAACCAAAAGAAGTTCAAATTATTGTTTGCAAGTGCGGTTGCTTTTTGCTTTTTTTCGTAAAGAAAACAACCACAAAAAAAAGGAAGTATTTTGCAATACTTCCTAGTTTCGACAAGACATTTTACCTTGGAGAATCAGCCTTGTTCTTCTGCGTTTCTCAGAGACTGAACGTAACGCGCTTTAATCATTTGATCACGTTTCCGAACCGATGGTTTAGTGAATTTTTGTCTGTCGCGAAGCTCGCGAACAACACCGGTTTTCTCGAATTTACGTTTCAATTTTTTTAAAGCTTTTTCAAGGCTTTCACCTTCTTTTACAGGTACAATGATCATGTTCTACGCTTCCTTTCTATTAAAATTAAACTTAAAATTTCCTCCCTTTAAAAGGGGCTGCAAAGGTAGCCTAATTTTTTATTTCTCAAATAGATTGAAAATATTTTCTAAAAATTGTCGTATCCGTCCGAATTTTCATAAGAATCTTCTGTCGATTCTCCGTTCATTTTTTTGTTTTTGCCATCCATTTTGAATTTTCCGAAACGCCAGCTGATGCTCAAATTGCCGATCATGAAATTGGGATCGTTTTCGTTTCTTTGGAAGAAGTTTTTGTCGGATGTTTCAGAACTGAACTTCATCGTATTAAACACATCGCTCACACGCAACGTAACACTGAGTTTCTTTTTCAGGAAGTCGTGTTTCAAGCCCATATCTGCCATAAAACTCGGATAGCTTCTGCCTTGTGCCATCACTCGACCACTATTGAAACGTCCGTTAAATTGTAACACAAAGTTTTCGGTGAGATTAAAGGTATTTCCAAATTTCAATCCTCCGCTAAATCCGCTGTTGTTCAACGAGCTACTTGTAAAATCGGACGAACCCGAAAGGGCATCAAAAGCGAAATTTCCGGTGATGTTGATGCTCCACCATTTCCAAAGTTTCGTATTGATATTCACATCAATTCCCAACGAATGGCTGTAGCCGTCTTTCAGGTTATCCCATGTAGAAATGGTAACGCCGACGGGTCGGGTTTCGGAAACACGCGTCATAATGTTAGTGATATTTCGATAATAGACCGACGCCGATAATGAGCCGTTTCCTTTCAAATAGTGAAAATAGCTGAAATCGATAGAATTAACATATTCGGGTTGCAGTTTGGGATTTCCTGTTCTAATGTTCATGGTATCCGAAACATCCATAAAAGGATTCAAATTCCATCGCCCCGGTCGATTGACTCTACGAGTGTAATTCAATTTAAACTCGTTGGTTTTGTTGAGCTCGTACATGACGTAAGCCGTAGGATAAAGGCTTAAATAGTCGTTTTGCAAATCAATAGAAGAATCTTGTTGAGACGTTATTCCGGTAATTAAAACATACTCGCCGCGCATACCGAGTTGATAGGAAAATTTGTTGATTTTGTGGCCAAATTGTGCATACAACGCATTCACATTTTCGTTGTAATCGAAAAGATTGGCTTTGGTGTTATTGAAATCGTAATCATTGTTAGCGATAAACGACTGTGTCCCATACAACTCTCCGATTTTCAAATCGTTGCTGTAAAGGCGAAATTGGGTGGATCCACCGGCATCGAAGTGCATTTTTTCACCGATGGGCATGGTATAATCGATTTTTCCTTCAATATTCTGATTCAAGCCATCGGTAACGTTCAGTTTCGAGTACCACAAACTGTCCCACAACTCAATTGGAATATCGTACTCATTGGTTTGATAGAGCGAGTTGTTGTCGTTGTTGTTATGGCGGTAGCTGGCTTCAAAATTCAACGTATGATCTTTTGATGAAAACACTTTCTCCCAATTGGCACGCACGTTATACACAAAACGTTTCGATTCGTTATCGGTAAAAGCTTTGTATTTTCTGGTCAGCACATCATGTTCGTAAAGATAATCACGTACATAATTCTCATATAGCGTATTGCCTTCGTTGTTATTATTTCCGCCTCGAATATCGCCGACCAAAGAAAAAGTGTTGGTTGGCGTAACATAAAAATCGGCACCCAAACGCGCCATATAATTCAGTCCGCCACGATTGCTCATCGATTCTTGATGATACAACATGGTGTCGCCACCGTAATAAGTCTCTTTATCCACCCAATTTTCCGATTCGTGCAACCGCCGATTGAGTCCGAAATTGGCATAAAGATTCACCTTTTTGGTGCGATAGCTGATGTTTCCACTGAAGTTGTAGCTCAAGTTGCTGCCGATGCCGGCATTCAAGCTGCCGTTAAAGCTTTCGGTATTGCTTTTTTTCAAAATAATGTTGATGATGCCGGTAACACCTTCGGGATCGTATTTTGAAGAGGGGTTGGTAATCACTTCTATGTTGTCGATGGCGGAGGTCGGAATTTGCGAAAGCAACTCGCCTGCCGACTCGCCGGAATAGCCCGATGGACGACCGTCAATAAGAATGGTGCAGCCGGTGCTGCCCCGCAACGACACGTTGCCTTCAACATCCACCTCTACCGAAGGGGCGTTTTCCAATGTCTCCAACGCAGACGCTCCCGCCGAGAGTGCATCGTTTTCGGGATTGATGATTTTTTTATCAATTTTATTTTGATACAACGGGCGTTCATCCACCACATTCACGGCATCCAACATTTGACTTTGCGGTTCCAAAAACACTTTTTTCAAATTGAGCATCGGATTTTGAACAGAAAATTGCAAATCGGACTGAATCAACGGTTTGTATCCGATAAATTCGATTTTGACGTAATATTTTCCGGTTGGAATTTCTGAAATATTGAAACGTCCGGCAGCGTTGGTAATCGTTCCGGTAATCAAACTGCTGTCTTTAACGTTGAATAACGCAACAGTGGCATATTCCAAAGCCGTTCCGGCATCTTTATCGAACACGGCGCCCGACAACTGACCGACACGCGGAGAAAATGTCCCCGGTTTGGTTTGCGAAAAAAGAAAAGTATTGAGTGAAAATAAAACTAAAATACTGATTGCTAATTTTTTAATCATAGAATATAGATTGTGCAAATAAGAATAATTAACGTATTTTTTTTTTTGATAGTATATTTTTTCAAAAAAAACACATCAGCTGCACCACCGTTTTTAAATCAACAATTTTTGTTGTTTCCATCCAAAAAACCGCTATCTTTGCATCCTTAAAAAAGATTAAAAATGAGAAATTGTTTTCGCATAATTATGCTAGTAGTTTTATCCGTAGCATGTTGCCAAATTTCATTATTTGCACAAAAGAAAAAAACCGTTGAAGCCGAAGGAACTTGGGAAATGCATGGCGATATTACACCCAATCAAGCCAAAGAAAAAGCTCTTTTTGAAGCCAAAAAGAACGCCCTTGCCAAAGTCGGCGAAAATGTCAATTCCATTTCGTTGCTGACCACTTCATCTGATCAACAACAATTTACTGAAGATTTTTCGGAACTGACCACCATCTCGGTAGATGGAAAAGTGCGTTTGCTGAACGAACCCGACTATGCCGAAACCCGCTCCAACATCAACGGAATGCGTGTGATGAAAGCCTCCATCAAAGCAGAAGTGATGATGGACGATCGTTTTGATCCGGAATTCGTATTGAATGTCAAAGATTTACAAAACGTATATCGCCACAACGATGAGCTATCTTTCTCGGTCGAGCTTTTCAAAGATGCCTATGTGCGCATTTTCTGGTTCGACAACACCCTTGAAGGCAAAGGCGACATCATTTATCCCTTCCCTAATTTCGACAAAGACAGCCTGCTGCCCCAAGGAAAACATATTTTTCCGATCAACAAAATGTTGGCTTACACCGTTGAAAAGAAAAACACCGAAAAAACGGAAAAAAGTATTCTCATCATCGTTGCCACCAAACGCCAAATTCCCTTTATCAACGAAGTGAATTACTACAATTTTTTCAAATGGTATCAACAAATTGCCGGCGACGAACGCACTAACATCTACTGCCACGGCTTTTTGATTTACGATTAATTTAATATGTTATAAACCTGAATGTTATGAAAAAATATTTGATGATTCTATTAGCGATATTATCCTTTTTATTAGGACAAGCACAATCGGAAGGCGTTTCTCCGATTAAAAGTTTTAATATCGCCAAAGAGATAAAACCTCCCATCTTAGACATTGTGGCAGGCTCGGTACAGTTTGTGGATCCATCGGGTAACAACGCTATTGATGCTGAAGAACAATGCCAAATTATGATGAAAGTACGCAATTCCGGAATGGGCGACGGCATTGGATTGAAAGCTCAAATCGAGATTTCCGGTTCCACCGACGGAATTACGGTGAAAAATCAAGAGATTGGAACCATCAAAGTCGGAGAAACAAAAGATATTTCTTTTCCCGTCAATGCATCGATGCACACCGTTGACGGAAGGGTTTCGATCAATGTTTCGGTGGATGAACCTAACGGTTTGGGCACCGATAAGGTTTTGTTGAACATCGATACAAAAAAATTCGTTGCTCCATGGTTGAGTGTGGTCGATTATTCAGTTACAGAACAAAGCGGCAGCTATAACACCGGTGTATTAGAGAAAAAACGTCCCTTTAATTTGCAGATTTTGTTGCAAAACACTCAATATGGCGATGCTGACAATGTTAGTATCAAAATTGTACTTCCTGAAGGTGTGTTGTTGATCGATGGTGATGAATATCAACAATTTGAAAAAATTAAAAGCACCGAAACCAAATCGTTGGTTTATAGTTTGATTATCACCAACACCTTTATGGAGGACGAAATTCCTATTACTTTTAAGGTTCTGGAAAAATACAATCGTTATGCCGAAAATCGCACCATCATTCTTTCGTTAAATCAAGCACTGACACAAAAACAAATTGACGTTCAACCTGTTGAAACCGATCAAACTTCTGCCATCGTTATTGCTTCGTTGCGTTCTGATGTTGATGTAGATATTCCGATCTCGCAACAAAAACATCCCAATCGTTTTGCATTAATCATCGGAAATGAAGATTATTCATCTTATCAACGCGGACTGCAAGCCGAATCGAATGTAGAATTTGCTACTAATGATGCCTCTGTTTTCAAAGATTATTGCATAAAAGCACTCGGTATCCCTTCCGACAATGTGGTGTTGCTGACCAACGCCACTGCTGCACGCATGAGTCAAGAGATAGAAAAAATATCAAAGTTAGTACAATTGAAAGGTGCTGACGGTGAATTGATTTTTTATTATGCCGGACATGGTTTCCCCGACGAAATATCAAAAGAGCCCTATCTGATTCCGGTAGATGTTACGGCAGCCAATTTGCAATCCGGCATCAAACTCTACGATTTATACGAACGTTTTTCGCAAATAGGAGCCGCACGCATTACCATTTTTATGGATGCCTGCTTTAGCGGCGGCGGTCGTGAGGCGGGTTTGTTAGCAGCACGTGCCATCAGAGTTACGCCCAAAAAAGGGGTTTTGAAAGGTAATGTTGTGGTTTTTTCAGCTACTCAAAACGACCAGTTTGCTTTGCCATTTACCGAAAAACAACACGGGATGTTTACCTATTATCTATTAAAACAGCTGAAAACCAACGCCCAATGCACCTACGGAACTTTAAACGACTATTTGAAATCTAACGTATCGGAACAATCGCTACGCAAAAACAATAAAGACCAAAATCCCGATACACAATACTCCGAAACCATATCGAACTCTTGGCGCAATTGGACATTTTAACTTTCTATAAAATATAATTTTGAAAATAATCGACCATGAAATATATATTTAGCTTATTATTAATAGGTGTTTTTGCCGCCACAGCCTTTGCACAAAACATTACTAATGTAGATGCCTACCAAAACGGCAAACAGGTGTATATCACCTATACATTGGATAAAAATGCCGACATTACCATCTATCTTTCTGCCGATGGCGGCAACACCTACAACGCTGCGCTGAACAACGTTTCGGGCGATGTAGGAAAAAACGTTGCATCCGGCAACAAAACCGCCGTTTGGGATGTGCTTGCCGACCGCGACCGCTTTGTCGGCGACAATTTTCGCTTTAAAGTGAAAGCGTCCTCCGAAGGCAACCAAACTTTCACCATTGGAGGTGTGCGTTTTGAAATGATTTATGTAAAAGGCGGTACTTTTACGATGGGCTGCACGAGTGAGCAGGGCAGCGATTGCGAAAGTGATGAAAAGCCCGCTCATCAAGTAACGCTCACTGATTATTATATCGGGAAATTTGAAGTAACGCAGGAATTATGGAGAGCAGTAATGGGAAGTGATCCATCAGAATTGTATTTTAAAGGATGTGATGAATGCCCTGTTGAGAACGTAAGTTGGAATGATATTCAAGTTTTTTTGCTAAAGCTGAATGTCAAAACAGGCAAGAGATTTCGATTGCCCACCGAGGCAGAGTGGGAGTATGCAGCACGAGGAGGAAATAAGAGTAATGGCTATAAATATAGCGGGAGTAATACTATAGGAAATGTTGGGTGGTACACAGACAATAGTGGAAGTAAAACACATCCTGTTGGACAAAAAACACCGAATGAGTTAGGGATATACGACATGAGCGGGAATGTTTGGGAGTGGTGTCAGGACTGGTATGGCGATTATAGCAGTAACAGTCAGACAAATCCTACGGGACCTTCATCGGGTTCTTACCGCGTTTTGCGTGGCGGTAGCTGGGGCGACGATGCGAGGGACTGCCGCGTGTCGTATCGCAACATCGGCGCGCCTGGCAACCGCAACAGCTCTCGCGGCTTCCGTGTTCTTCTTCTCCCATAGTTTATACAAAAATATCCTAAAAGTTGTAAGCTAAAAAGAGAGCATTTTCAATGGAGTGGAGAACGAAGCGGAGCGGATACGGAGCGGAGAACTTTTCAATGTTTTAAAGATTGGGTATTAGTATTGACAAATTTTTGTGCTCTCTGTAGCTAATGTTATCGGTACAGATTATCTGATCGTATCGAACCCTCTAACCTTTTAAAGCAAGAGAGCAAACAAGGAGTGCTTAAGCTTTTTTTGATTTGAAATATGAAATTGAATGACACAACAATACTAACAAATGGAATAATCCTCAAATGATCTCAAAGTAAAATAAGAATCACACTATTTTACTTTAACGCCGTAAAGTAAAATAAGAATCACACTATTTTACTTTAACGCTGTAAAATAAAATAACAGCATTTTTGTTGTACTTTTGAAAACAAATGATAATAAGACACAGATGATTGAAATAGAAAAATTCAAAGCAGGGCATTTAGAACAGAATTCAGGTTACACTTATTTTGTTCCCAATTATATCAATGACAATTGGACGTGGAAAACTCCAATTATTAATCAACTATTGGAAAGAGCTGCAATCAAATTAGGCGAGCTGAATTCATTTTCGCGACTTGTTCCAAATATTGACCTTTTTATTCAATTACATGTAACCAAAGAGGCTGTTGTTTCAAGTCGCATAGAGGGAACACAAACTAAAATGGACGAAGCCCTGATGCCAATTAGCGAGGTGCAACCCGAAAAGCGCAACGATTGGCAAGAAGTAAACAATTATATTAAAGCCATAAATAATGCAATCACTGATTTGGGGAAACTTCCTATATCATCGCGTTTGATAAAAGCAACCCACAAAACTTTACTCGACAACGTTAGAGGCGAACACAAAATGCCGGGCGAATATCGCACAAGTCAGAATTGGATAGGCGGAAACTCGTTGGCCGATGCCAAATTTATTCCACCTCAGCAACAATTAGTCAATGACTTAATGGGCGATTTGGAAAAATTTCTTAACAATGACCAACTCAACGTACCTGCACTTATCAAAATAGCCATTGCTCATTATCAATTTGAAACCATACACCCGTTTTTGGATGGTAACGGACGTATGGGACGACTTCTCATTACTTTATTTCTGGTAAAAGAAAAATGTCTGAATCAGCCCTTGCTCTATCTATCCACTTACTTTGAAAAAAACAAAAACTTGTATTATGACAATTTGAGCAATGTCCGATTAAAAAACGATATGTTGCAATGGATTAAATATTTCTTGGTCGGAATTGAGCAAACTGCTTCTCAGGCAGTTGAAACTTTATCAGAAATAATTAAATATAAAGAAGAAATTGAGAACAACATTCGTAGCACTTATGGAAAAAGAAGCACTTCTGCCATTTTGTTGCTGCATGAATTGTTTAAAAATCCGTTTACCAATATAAATAACGCTACCGAAGTGTGCAATTTAACCTACAAAGCAGCAAATGATTTGGTGAAGTCTTTATGTAAAGATGGCTATTTGGTAGAAATAACAGGACAGAACCGCAATCGGATGTATGTGTTTGAGGATTATCTGAAGTTATTCACTAAGACAGAAGATTAAAGCAACGTCTGAAAAAAGAAGGAAATGAAACGGTGACAAACTGTCACCAGTTGAAACTTCGCGCTGCTGATGGTAAAATGAGATTGACCATTAATAAGTAAAATTCTTTCCAATCTTTAAATATTGGAAAGAATTACAAAGAAATAAGCATATTGATTATGGAAGAGAATAGAATTATCATATATACAGCCGGCGATGGCCAAACAAAAATAGATGTAAAGCTTGAAGAGGAAACTCTTTGGCTTACTCAGGCGCAAATGTGCGAGTTGTATCAGACTTCAAGAACAAACGTAGTTGAGCACATTCAACACATCTACGAAGATGGGGAGCTGCAAGAAGAAGCAACTTGTCGGAAATTCCGACAGGTTCGCCAAGAGGGAGAACGAACCGTAACTCGTGAAATACCGTTCTACAATCTTGATATGATAATCGCATTGGGTTATCGTGTTCGTTCTATTATTGCCACACGCTTTCGCCAGTGGGCAACAGAACGTTTGAAAGAGTATATTGTTAAAGGCTTTACACTTGATGATGAACGTTTGAAGAAGTTAGGCGGCGGTGGCTATTGGAAAGAATTGTTGGAACGCATTAGAGACATTCGCTCTACTGAAAAAGTGATGTATCGCCAAGTTTTAGAGATATACGCCACAAGTATCGACTATGACCCACGAGCATCTGTATCACAAGTTTTTTTTAGAAAGGTGCAGAATAAAATCCACTTTGCCATTCATGGACATACGGCAGCAGAAATCATTATAGAGCGAGCCGATGCAGAGAAAGACTTTATGGGATTGCTCACGTTCAAAGGCAGTCAACCTACATTGGTTGAAGCAAAAACTGCAAAGAACTATTTGGATGAAAAGGAACTACGGGCTATGGGGCAACTTGTTTCCGGTTATTTGGATTTTGCAGAGCGACAAGCAGAACGTGAACAACCCATGACCATGAACGATTGGGCAGCCTATTTAGATAAAATTCTAACGATGAGTGGCGAAAATCTTTTGGAAGGAACCGGTACTGTTTCGCATGACGAAGCAATGAATCACGCCACCAACGAATATCGTAAATATAAACAACGTACTATAAGTAACGTAGAACAAGATTACTTAAATTCTATCAAAGCAATAGAAGATTTTGGAAAGAAAGGAAATGACAAAAAATAAAGATGAATTCAAAAATATCCATACGATTCTATAACGACCGAGAGGTGCGAGCTGTTTGGGATGAAGAACATGCTAAATGGTGGTTTTCCGTGCTTGATATGTTGGCTATTTTGAACAATCAGGATGATTATGCGAAAAATAGAAACTATTGGAAGTATCTTAAAAATAAATTCAAGAAAGAAAACATCCAGTTGGTTAGCGCCACTAACCAACTGAAATTAACAGCAGCCGACGGGAAAAAATACAACACAGATGTGTTGGATAGCGAGGGCATTATAGCATTGGCAAAACATCTTCCTAACAATAAAACGACCGATTTTCTCGATTGGTTTACCTATAGCGATAATACCATAGACGGGCAGAGCCGTAAAAAAGCCTATTCGCTATTTGAAAGCGGCTTATTACAAACCTTAGAACCCGGCACTATAAAATGCCTGCAACAAATTCATGCATATCTGTTTGGCGGACTTTATGATTTTGCCGGACAAATAAGAACAAAAAACATTAGCAAAGGCGGATTTACGTTTGCAAATGCGTTGCATTTTCCGGCAACGCTCACAGTAATTGAAAATATGCCGAAATTGTGAAATTAAATATTATTGAACATGCGTAAATTACTTAAATCAGAAAAAGAGTTTATTAATAAAATACTCGAATTAAAAGCAAAGGCGAAATTAAAAGAATTACAATCTGCTAGATTGCTTGAAGTACAATTAGATAGTTTTGGTTTGGAATGGACTCTATCTCCAAAGAAAACATTGAATCTATATCATCCTAAGGATAAAGATGCTTCGACTTTTTACGATATGGTAGATTATCTATACTTTGTTAAGGAATTGGAAGAGAACAAGTTTATTGCGCTTTTACCTTATAATTTCGAATTAAAGCAGAATGAGAAAAGAAGTATTGGTATGGAGAAATTTATATATTGCGATAAGCTTGATAAAGATAATTTAGGAGCTAATACAAGTATTCAAAAAGAAGAATTTTATATTGATATTGTTGATATGCTTGAAAAATATGCAAAAGCAGTAATATATCCGTTGCCATTGTTACAGGAATTCAAAAATAATGAGTATAAATCTTTAGAAGAGAAGTATGCTGAGAAGCAACTTAATAGGGTAAAAGTAGCTAATGCTATTGCGATTATTGCTGTTTTAATTACTATTATCTTAGGATTAATTTAAAGTTGCTCTTCTACAACGTTAGATTTCGGTCAATTTAATAAAGTTGTCACTACAATAAAAATATAAAATAATAAATGGAAAAACTAAATATGCAAACGGCGAATGAAAACTTTGAGAAGTTAAAAGCCTTGTTCCCCAATACCGTAACTGAAAGTCTTGACGAGAATGGCGAGGTAGTGCGTGCTATTGATAAAGATGCACTGGCGCAGGAAATATCTTGCAAGGTTGTTGAAGGGCGCGAAGAACGTTATCAGTTCACGTGGCCCGACAAGAAGAAAGCAGTATTGTTGGCCAATTCTCCCATTAATGCTACGCTTCGCCCTTGCCGTGATGAGAGTGTGGACTTTGACAAAACAAAAAATCTATATATTGAAGGCGAAAAAGCTTATGGGTATAAATATTGATCAAGAATTCAAGAAATTAATTAAATTACAGTCTTTTCTATTGGAAAAAATGGTGATAAAAAACCAAAACAGATGGCCGACAAATATCAAAACAAATACCGCATAGCGTCAACCCGTGCATCATGGCACGCATACGATGGCGGCGTGTATTTCGTAACGATATGCACCAAAAATAGGGTACATTATTTTGGTGAAATCACATCAGAACCACAAATGCAATTGTCGGAAATCGGAAAATGTACCGTAGAATGTTGGAATGCCATTCCTACCCATTTTCCTCATGTAGAATTAGGATCGTTTGTGGTTATGCCGGATCATATTCACGGAATTATAATTATAAACCCATCCAACGATATTATTGGAACGAACGTTGGGACGGCTGCAGAGACGCAAGATTTTGCGTCTAAAAATACAGAGACGCAAGATTTTGCGTCTAAAAATACAGAGACGCAAGATTTTGCGTCTCAACAGAAATTCGGACCACAATCCCGAAATTTGGCATCCGTGATTCGTGGGTTTAAAATCGGGGTTACCAAATACGCCCACACCAACAACATTGAATTTGCATGGCAAACACGTTTTCATGACCACATTGTACGCAATCAAGAAGAATTGAATCGCATTGCACATTATATTGAAAATAACATTGCCCGATGGGCAAATGATAAATTGAAGAAAACCGATTAAAAATAATAAATGCTCAATTTCAACTAATCAAACAAATATGGTAAAAACCGACATACCGTCAAAAATATAAATTTGAAATTGGCGCGAACGCGAATCATTGAAAAACAAGAAAAAAGTATCCTCCTATTTTCTGCATTTTTTTAGCACCCGAATAAATATTTTTGATAATCCGCCTGCTAAAATCAAAAACACACACCAAGTCGCGGCATCTAAAATGACCGACTAACAAAACGAAGGATACCAAATTATTCTCAAAATTTTTTAGGCTGTTCCAAAGCGGAAAACAAGAAAAAAAGTCCCGACCAAAAATGATCGGGACTTGAACTATTTTCGATTTTAAAAACTATTTCACGACCACCAAGCGTTTGGTGATAATGCTATTATTATTTAAATGTATGCGAATAAGATAGAAACCTTCTTCCATCGATTTCGTATCCAAACGCACTTCTGTGGTCAATTTATCGGAAACTGTTTCTGTAGTCGTCAACTGTCCTACACCATTGAAAATTTCTATTTTCGTGATTTTCTCGCCGGCTACCATTACGTAATCTTTGGCGGGATTGGGATACAATTGATAATCGGCAACAACCACTGCTGCAATGCCCAAATGAACAGTTACCGTTACCTCTGCCGTGCTTTCGCAGCCGTTGTCATCGATGCCGATAACGCTGTAATCGGTAGTTTCGGAAGGAGAAACGGTGATGGTTGGCGTTGTTTCGCCGGTCGACCAAAGATATGTTTCGGCACCCGTAGCTGTCAGCGTGGTGCTTTCCCCCGCGTTAATTTCGCTTTCGCCCGAAATTTCGATCATAGGCAATTCGTTCACGGTTAACGCAAGAAGTACGATAGAATCACAGCCATTAATGGAGGTCAAAGAGCGCGTTTCGGTGTAGGTGCCAACAGCCGGTTGAACAATTTCAAAACCGTTTTCGGTATAGTCTTCACCGAAACAAATATTGGCAATGAGTTCGGTTTGTGTCGATGGATGAATGGTTAAATGTAATGTTACAATGCTGTCGCAACCAACGATCGTTTGAAATTGTTGTAAATAATCGCCTGATTGTGTATAGATTTCGTTATTCCAAACATATTCATCGCAAGCAGTTTGCGAAATTTCGGCTTGAACAGAATTGTTGATGGTTAAATGCAGCGTTACAATGCTATCGCAACCAATAGTCGTTTGAAATTGTTGCGCATAAGTCCCTGATTGTGTATAGATTTCGTTATTCCAAACATATTCATCACAAGCAGATTGCGAAATTTCGGTTTGAACAGAATTGTTGATGGTTAAATGCAGCGTTATTACACTATCGCAACCGGAACCCGTTTGAAATTCTTGTACATAAGTTCCTGATTGTGTATAGATTTCGTTATTCCAAATATATTCATCACAAGCAGATTGTGAAAATTCGTTTTGAACAGAATTGTTGATGGTTAAATGCAGCGTTACCGTGCTATCGCAGCCGGTTGCCGTTTGAAATTCTTGTACATAATTGCCCGATTGCGTATAGATTTCGTTATTCCAAACATATTCATCACAAGCAGTTTGCGAGATCTCAGTTTGTGCCGAGTTATTGATCGATAAATGCAGCGTTACCGTGCTGTCGCAGCCGGCAGCTGTTTGCAATACTTGTACATAATCGCCCGATTGCGTATAAATTTCGTTATTCCATACATATTCATCACAAGCAGTTTGCGAAATTTCAGCTTGTGCCGAGTTGTTGATCGATAAATGCAGCGTTACCGTGCTGTCGCAGCCGGCAGCAGTTTGTAATTCTTGTACATAATCGCCCGATTGCGTATAAATTTCGTTATTCCAAACATATTCATCACAAGCAGTTTGCGAAATTTCGTTTTGTGACGAGTTGTTGATCGACAAATGCAGCGTTACCGTGCTATCGCAGCCGGCAGCAGTTTGAAATTCTTGTACATAATCGCCCGATTGCGTATAGATTTCGTTATTCCAAACGTAATCATCACAAGCAGTTTCAGAGAACTCGGTATTAGCTGAATGGTTCACGGTCAAATGCAATGTTACGATACTATCGCAAAAGTTAACAGTGGAAAGCGTTTGAACACAATCGCCGCTTTGTGTGTAAGTTACACCGTTCCATGTATAACTATCGCAAACCGTTTCCGAAAATTGATGTGTTTTTGACTCATTCACTGTCAAATGTAAGGTAACCACACTATCGCAACCGTGAATCGATTGAAATTGTTGTGAATAATCGCCCGATTGATGATAAGTTTCATCATTCCAAATATAACTATCGCAAGCGATATGTTCAAATTCTATTTGAGCAGTCGGATAAACGGTAATAGACACTGTTTTGAGATCAATTTCGCAATTTCGTTGCGCTTTGAGTGTATAACTGGTAGAGGTGGTCGGTGATAAGATAATCACACTATCGGATCCAATTGGAGCACTAGAAGTGTCGTTACCGGTATACCATGTATATAATCCTGTATTATAATCATCTACTACGCTCAATATGATAGTATCGCCGATACATATTGTATTATTACCTTCAATGTTGACAAAATATTCTTCGACCGGTTTCACGCGAAGTTCAACCGTTTTATAAATCACATTGTTTATTGTTGCCGAGATGGAGACGGTGGTATCTTCGCCGGTATAAAGGATCGATACATTTTCACCGTCAATGCTCAACACATCCGGTGCATGGCTGATCCACGAAACACCATTTTGAGTACTTACCCGAAAATCGGTGGCAACACTATCTATCGTTTCGTAAACAACCTGATCACAGCTGGCAAAATAAATAAAAGCCGAAGCAGCAATCGTCGATTCGTCGTTTTCAACACCAATCGGACGTGGATACATACCTTCGGTAAATACCCAAACGCTATCCGGAAATTCGGTTAAAGCAGACGGATTGTTACCAATGAGATCTATAGTCATCCTGCCTTCGGCGGCACCTTCTACAACACTATCATTGATACCGTCGACACGACATAACTGCTTGTCGTAATAGCATTGGTTAATAACAGAAACGCTATCGGCAATACGACCACAGATGGCTCCGACCGAGTTATCTCCGTTGATGTTTCCAATATTAATGCAATAGCTGATGAACGATCCTGAATTGAGGACGCCACTAATACCGCCTGCCAAATTATGTTCACTTTGTGTAAGGCTTCCGCTATTAAAACAATTCTCTATTTGACTTTCTAAATGTCCGCCGCCTGCAATACCGCCTACTTGCGAAGCAAATCCGATAACATCGGCACTATTATTACAATTAAAAACCAGCGAACCCGAAAGCACACCGGTAATACCACCCGCATACGATTCATCCGAAGTAATGTTTGCCGTAACAATTCCGCTATTGCTACAATGATTGATCTCACAGGTTGTTTGAGTGTATCCACTAATACCTCCAACACATTGATTAGCTGTTACACCAGAGATGTTTTTACAATCTAAAATATTGGTTAAATTGGTGGTGAAACCACTGACACCTCCCGCATATTGATCACCGGTAACTCGCTGATTGTTGTTACTTTCGATAACAGACGATGCTGATAAATAACCACTAATGCCGCCCACATATCGATATCCGTTAATCTGTTGATTATTGACACATTCCGTGATCACTGATGATGATGCATAACCACAAATACCGCCTGCATTAGTGTTAGTACAAGAAGCCGATCCGTTGTTGGTGCAACGAGCGATGCTGCAATTACTAGCGGCACGACCACAAATTCCGCCGACAAAGTTGTTGCCTCTAACCATTCCGCTATTATAACAATCTGATATTGCTGATGATGTTGTAATATACCCGCTAATACCTCCGGCATAATTGCTGATTCCAAAAACCAAACCATTATTAGTACTATGTTCTATCGTAGCATCAGTATTTAATATGCCGGCCAAACCGCCGACATGTACATCTCCCGTTACCTCAGCATTATTGGTGCAATAAGTCATCGTAGCTCCAACATTAAACATTCCGCAAAGTCCGCCTGCATAGCTGCTTCCAACTATCGTTGTCGTTACCGACCCACTAACACTACAATACGAAACTTGTGTAGAATTACGCGCTAAACCGCATAAACCTCCTGCTCGACTTTCAGCAACGATGGATACATTCTCCAAATTTAAACTATCAACAATGCATCCTTCCATTAATCCAAATAAACCGACACGACTTTCAGATGTGTTAATATATAAATTACTAATCGTTTTTCCATTACCTTTAAAAATCCCTTTAAAAGGAAACAAAATGGTACTGGAAACATAACGTCCGATCGGTGTCCAATTAATGGTGTCCGATCCGATAATACCGCATACACTGCTCAGATCTAAATCGGCAGTCAGCTTAAAATAGGTGTTCTCATAAGTAATACTATCGTAAGATACTTTTTGGGCAAGATACTGTAAGTGACTTATGTTTTCAATTAAATATGGGTCGGATTCACTTCCTGACCCCGCTGTCCATGAAGATTGGGGAAAAACCCATAGTGTTTGTAGAAACATCAATAAAAACAATGATGTCTTTCTTAAAAACGTTTTCATTTTTTCAACAAATTAATTATGTAACAATAAATGAAGATAAATGCGCTTTTGGTTAAAAAACGTGGCTATTATTACTCATTCAAAGAATAGGTACCGCCATCACTTACTTGTCTGATGAGACCTCATGTAAAACAACATGAGCATTAACTTCATTCTATTTCTCTGTGAAAAATGGCGATTTACTATTTTTATATCATCAATAATAAAAAGCCAACGCTTTTTCAATAAAACTAAAAAATTTTTGCTTGAACGATAATTTCTGTAACAGAAACCGTTGGCAAAGTTACAAATAAATAATTGATTTTATATAATTTTTTGTAATTTTTTTTTGCAGTAACAACAATCTTTCAAATATCTATATATGTAATTGATTTGCTTAATTATATAAAATTTTTATGCGATCTGTAAAGGAAAAAAATCTCATAAAAAAAGGCGTTTAGTTCTTTATTATGAGATTTTTTTAATAATAATTGGCCTTGGAAAGAAGAAAAAAAGCAATTGTTTTACTGTTTTTACCAATAAAAAAACATGAAATTCTTCAGATAGCGAGTTCTTTATGAGGCATCGTTTCAAAAATAATAATGATTATTTTCTGAATCATCTTTATGGATACAATAAATATTTCTCTCGCATTTTTTTGTAATTGTCTAATGGTATTTGCCACGTAGAACGAATTTCCGATTCGGATGCATTTTTTTCCAACTGTTTTAATAACACATCATTACCAACTAATTTATTGAAAAAATCGGGCCGCGTGATAAAGGTTTGATCTTTTGGAAAAAGATCCCGAAAATAGAGCAGATATTGCAAAGAAAAACCTTGTAAATCTGATTGTTGCAAATCGAAGCCATAGCATGTTTTACCCTCTTGCAACGGAGCAATTTTGGCACCGTGCATCTTTTGTGGAACAAATGAAAATTTTCCCATTGCCTCTTCGGGATAGCCCACCACCTGAAAAGGAAACTTCGTTCCGCGTCCTACGCTCACCTCTGTAGCCTCAAACAAACATAGCGAGGCGTATAATTGAACGGCTTGATCGTTAGGTAAATTCGGCGAAGGAGGCACTGCAAT
Organism: Bacteroidales bacterium; assembly: GCA_028710155.1. Taxonomy (GTDB): domain Bacteria; phylum Bacteroidota; class Bacteroidia; order Bacteroidales; family WRLA01; genus WRLA01. Next base: position 18,955 of record JAQUSR010000019.1, read on the forward strand.
ATGCCATCGTTGATGGTGCGTCCAATTTTGACACGGAATAACGGTCAAGGCACATTTTACACCATTGGCCAACCAGCCCTCTTCGTTGATCATTTGTGCCAATTCGCCCACCGTCAAGCCATGCAACACGGGAATCGGGTGCATCCCCACAAACGAACGAAAACGTACATCTAACACGGGTCCATCCACAAAACGTCCATTCGGATTAGGACGATCTAACACCAACAACGGAATAGAATTTTCGGCACAGGCTTCCATCACATAATGCATCGTAGAAATATAGGTATAAAATCGAACACCGACATCCTGAATATCAAAAACCATCACATCAATTCCTTGCAATTGCTCGACAGACGGTTTTTTGTTTTTTCCATAAATAGATCGAATGGCTATACCTGTTTTTGCATCCACATTATCGCTAACGTTTTCACCGGCATCGGCATCACCACGAAAACCATGTTCAGGAGCAAAAATGGCGGTGATGTTCACCTGCCGTTGTAACAAGCTATCCACCAAATGACACTTGCCGATGCAAGAGGTTTGATTGACCACCATTCCCACTTTTTTTCCTTGCAACAACGGCACATAAAGTTCCGTTTGGTCGGCCGCCGTCAAAATTTGGGCGGCACTTGATTCGTTTTGCGGCAAAGAGGAAACAGCCGTTGAATTTTTCGGCAACTGTCCGCAAGAGGTCCAACAGATGATCAATAAAAAATTGAACACAAAAAATAGTCGTATCATTACAAAGTTCCTTTTAAAAATGCTTGTCGGTCGCTTTCTTCAAATTTTTCGATGGCATATCGCAACATCGTTCGCGGCATGGTTTTATAGTGTTGCAGCAAAAAACGGCGTTCTTTCAACAAATCGCGTTTTCCTACTTCGCGTAGCATCCAACCCACTGCTTTGTGAATCAAATCGTGCGAATGTTGTAACAAAATTTCGGAAATAGCTAAGGTGTCATCAAACTGCTGACGACGAATAAAATAAATAGTTGAAACGATGGCAATACGTTCTTTCCACAAATATTTTGAACGAGCAAAGTTGTACAAATCGTCTTTGGATTTATCGAAAAGATAACCACCCATAATGTCGCCACACGACAAATCAACCAAATCCCAATTGTTGATATAATCGGTTTGACGAATATAAAATTGATAGATTTCTTCACGTTCCGCTTCCAACTTCGCTTTTTGAAATTGATGAACCAACAGCAAAAGTGCCAACGACCGACATTCGTGATAAGGTTGATGCAACAATTGTTCTATTTCTTTGATAGATAGTGTTTTATATTTTTTCACCATCGCGCGCATTTGCGGATTAGAAATCCCGATAAACAGATCACCTTCGCCATATTCACCTTTTCCGGTTTTAAAAAACCGTTGCATCGCTTGCGCTTTCTGCGGATCGGCCAGATGCAACAACTCTTGTTGAACTGTTTCAACCATCATCGTTTTTTATTTAATAGATTTTCAAATGATTACAAAACTCTCAGAAAAAAGAAAAGTTGATGGCGAAGATACAATTTTATGAATTTTTTGACCACAAAATTTTCATCGCCATTCCAAACATTTTCTGTGGCATCGGTTTTTTACTTTTTTTTTAAATCCATGATAATTAAACCCTCAATCTCAGAAAATATTTTACATTTGCATCGTTATTTATTTACAACAAATTGATTTATAATTTATTCAATTCCAATATATTAAATCATGTACAAAATAGAAAAACATCCTATTCTTGACGTACCGTGTCCTAAGAAACATGTTTTCATGTATAACGGACAAAAAGTGGAAGGTGAAGAGGGATTTACCATTGCTGCGGCGTTGCATCAAGCAGGATTTCCTGTTCACAGCCACAGTTTAACCCAACGGAATCGTAGTGTTGAATGCGGAATCGGAAAATGTGGCGCTTGCGAAATGTTGGTGGACGGTCAAATAAAACGAATCTGCATTACCAAAGTAGATGGCGTGAAAGAGGTATGCGAAATTCCGAAAAACTACACCCCTTGCGGAAAAATTCCTTCGACCGAAACACCGCACACGGTTTACAAAACCGCCGTAGTTATTGTTGGAGCCGGTCCTGCCGGATTAGCCGCACGCGAAGAACTTAACAAACACAACATCAGTAATATTGTTATCGATAATAATCCCGAAATTGGTGGTCAATTTTTAATGCAGACGCACCAATTTTTCTTTTTTGAAAAAGTGCAACGCTTTGGCGGAATGCGTGGTTTTGAAATTGCCAAAACTTTAGCAGGCGACAATCACGAAGGCATTATGCTCAATTGTACCGTTTGGGATATTCTTGAAGGCAAACGTTTGGCTATCAAAAATATAAAAACCGATGAAATATTTTTTATCGATGCACAACATTTGATTGTGGCAGCCGGTGCTGTTCCCTTCATGCCCACTTTTGAAAACGATGATGTTCCGGGCGTTTATACCGCCGCCGTTGTTCAAAAAATGATGAACCGCGAGTTTACTTTACTCGGAAAGAACGTTTTAACCGTTGGCGCAGGCAATATCGGCTACCTCACCTCTTATCAGCTTAAACAAGCCGGTGCTAACGTGAAAGCTATCATCGAAGCCATGCCGAATGAAGGCGGTTTTCCTGTTCAAGCCAACCGCGTTCGCCGTCTCGGTATCCCCATTATGACTTCGCACATGTTGTTGAAAGCCATCCCTAATGCCGATAAAACCGGTATCGTGGGTGCTGTGATCGCCCAATGCGAAAACTTTAAACCGATTGCAGGAACAGAACAAGTGGTGGAAGGTATCGATGTTATCAATATTTGCACGGGTTTAATTCCTGATAATCAACTGCTTGTAAAAGGAAACGAAGTTTTTGGTCGCAATTGTTATGGCGCCGGCGATTCTGTTCGTATCGGCGAAGGCACTTCTGCCGTTTTGCGGGGCCGTCAGGCAGCTTTTGATGTGATGACCGCCATGAATTTACGTTTCAACTACGATGAATATTTAACACTTTCTAAAGAATATATCGAATCGCAACAACATCCGGTGCGTATTCTCGAAAAACCTTTCATTCCCACACCCGAACGCATGGAGGAGAAAGCTTTTGTTCGTTTAGAATGCCTCTACGGATTTGCTTGCAATCCTTGTTCGTTTGCTTGTCCGCACGGAGCCATCACCAAACAAAGCACGTCATCAGTACCACAGATCGATTACGACAAATGTATCGGCTGCATGGAGTGCGTTTCGCATTGTCCGGGATTGGCCATCTTTGGCTATAACTTGAAAAAAGATTGGTTGTTCCTTCCTGTTGAATACGAAGTAGCAGAAAATGCCGAAGTATTTTTGGTGGACAACAACGGTAAAACATTAGGCGAAGGTATCATCGAAAAAGTAATGATGAAACCTAACAAAACCAACGTAACCCGCGTGAAAGCCTTGAATATTCATGGTGAAGCTTTAACGGAAGTCAAAGGTTTTATCGTGAAAAAAGATATGCCGGCGCCGTTGCAAATGCGCCCGTTAAAAGAAGAGATTGAAGGTGTTGCCTATGTGTGCCATTGCGATGATGTCACCGAAGAAACCTTGTTGAAAATTGTGGGAAACCGTCCCTATATTTCTATAGACGAATTGAAACACACGACACGTGTCGGTA
>JAQUSR010000161.1 GCA_028710155.1 Bacteroidales bacterium
TGATGATTTTGTTGTTATTAGCGGTTCAGAAACCATCCAAATTCCTGCCGGTGTTTATGACTATGTAGTTTTGAATCCGGGATGCAATTCATTTGGTGTTGTTTATGTAGCCAGCGACCAATGCGATGCTTCTGTCGGATCAAGCGTTACTTTTGAAGCCGGTCAAATCTATCATTTCACCGCTACTTTACAAGGACAAAACGATTGTATCACCATCACCAACACTGCTAAAACCAGAGATGATGTTACATTCAACGTATATCGTGACGATGTTCAAATTGCTAGTGGTTTAACAGAAAAAACGTATGTAGATGCAGATCTTGCTAACGGAACTTATTGTTATACCGCAACAGCAGTTTGCGCTAATGGTGCAGAATCAGATCCTTCAAACGAAGAATGTGAAACCATTGAAACAAGCATTGAAGAAAATAACAACGCATTCCAAGTTTCACCGAACCCGGCTAACGCAAAAGTTACCGTTGAAGGCGAAAACATTGAAAGCATCTCTATTTACAATGTTTTGGGACAAAGAGTTGCCAATATTAAAGTTGAAGGCAGCAAATCACACAACATCAATACTACAGCTTACGAAAGCGGCGTGTATATGTTGCGTATTGTTACCACAGACGGTAGCGTTGCTACACAACGTGTAGTGATTGCTCACTAATCCATGATTTAATTTTTAAATCATATAATAAAAACCTCCGGCATTTGTCGGAGGTTTTTTTATGAATTATTAACCCCAATATATATGATTAGTTGACATCGTGTTTTATCATCGAATCATAGGTATTTTTTGCCTTTTGACATAACAACATTGCAAAGCCCTTCAAATAATTGTGGGTGAAAAATATGCTTCAGAATGGTAATAAATCGAATTTTTTCGTGATTGCCGCTTAAACTTCGTCTTAATTAATCTCATAAAGGAATACTTTATGTGTAGTAAATTTCCCGTTTCGAAATAGTATTCGATATTAAAACAACTGATGAAATTCAGTAAAAATTAATTATCATAAATATTTGGATATTCATCGAAATATTGTACCTTTGCACCCTTAAAAAAGTGGAAGAAAAATGAAGAGAACGTTTCAACCTTCGAGAAGAAAACGTGTTAATAAACACGGATTTAGAAGCAGAATGGCTTCAAAAAATGGTCGTAAAGTATTAGCTCGCAGAAGAGCTAAAGGAAGAAAAAAATTAACTGTTTCCGACGAAAGAGGCGACAAAAAATAGTTTTACCGTTATTTTTCGGAAAAAAATCATAAAACAGAGGTGATGTGTAATAACATGATCTCTGTTTTGTAATGTCTATATATTTTCGCTCGATTTTTTGTTAATGATTTGATGTTGTATATTTTATATGTATCCATCGCTACATTTTCCAACCTATAATTTCACTATTCGTACTACCGAAATAGGAGATGAAATTTTTGATATTGTACGGAAAAAATATGTTTCCCTAACACCTGAAGAATGGGTACGACAACATCTTATTCGCTTTTTAATTCAAGAACGAGCTGTTCCGATGGGACGAATAAAAATTGAAAAAATATTAAAGATTCAAACCTTAAACAGACGTGCAGATGTGGTTGTTTACGACGATTATGCAAAACCATTGCTTATTGTAGAATGTAAAGCACCACAAGTAAAAATCAATCAAAATGTTTTTAATCAAATTTCATGTTACAATAAAGCATTGAATGTTAATCATTTGATTGTTACCAATGGCATTGATCACTATTATTGTACAATTAATCACGAAACCCGACAAATTCAATTTGAATCGGATATTCCTATGTATCAGGAATTGAAAAAGCTGTAAAAACGAATTATTGAACAAAAGGCAACAAAGCAGCAGCCATTGCCAAATCTTGCGGATAGGTGATTTTTATATTTTCTTTATTTCCTTCGAAAAGACATATTTTTTGATGTAATGCCTTTTCATACACCGAAGCATCGTCAGTAAATTCCGGCATAAAATCCATTTGATAGGCTCGTTGAATCTCTTTTGCCCAAAAAGTTTGTGGCGTTTGCATTTGCCGCACTTGGTCTCGATTAAAAGGTATAAATGTATTGTCGGACGCAATTCTTATTGATTCGGTGGGTGTGGTAACGGGAACGGCGCTTCCCTCTTTTTCGGCTAACACAAAAGCGTTGCGAATCGTTGTTACTGAAACCAAAGGACGAACACTATCATGAATGGCAACTAAAGCATCGGCAGGCACCTTTTCTAAAGCAGATTTAACCGTATGAAAGCGTTCTTTGCCTCCTTTCGAAAGAATGACGGGGACGTTGAAACCATATTTTTCAACATTTTCTGCCCATAAATCAAATAACGATTCTCGCAGCGCTACAATCAATTGAATATTCGAATCGGCCTCTATAAACCGTTGTAAGGTATGAAATAATATAGGACGATCTTGTAATAACAAAAACTGTTTAGGAATTTGGTTTTGACAACGATTTCCAATACCTCCGGCAACGATAATGGCAAATTTTTTCATATCAAAATGTTATTGAGGAACATTGATATCTGAAAAAACCTACAGAATCAGCAAGGCATCGCCATAGGTGAAAAATTTGTATTTTTCGGCTATAGCTACTTTGTAAACCATTTGCAATTGCTCTAAACCCATGAAAGCGGCTGTTTGCATCATCATCAGCGATTGGGGAAGATGAAAATTGGTGATCATGCAGTTGGCAATTCGATGCACGTAAGGCGGAAAGATAAACAAATTGGTCCATCCCTCAAAGGGTTTAAGGTATCCGGCAATGGCCACCGATGATTCCAAGCCTTTAACAACGGTTGTTCCTACACCACAAATGCGTTTTCCATCCTCTTTTGCTTTATTAATTCGTTGAGCTGTAGCTTCAGAGATAAATAATTCTTCGGAATCGGTTTTATGTTTCATCAAATCTTCGACTTCAATAGAACGAAAATTTCCTAACCCGACATGGAGCGTGATGTTAGCAAAATCAACACCTTTGATTTCTAATCGTTTCATTAATTCACGACTGAAGTGCATGCCGGCTGTAGGAGCAGCAACAGCACCCTCGTTTTTCGCATAGATTGTTTGATAATATGTTTTATCGTCCGGAATCACTGCGCGTTTTAATTCAGGGGGAATGGGCGGTTCGCCTAAACTGAATAAGGTTTTTTTGAAATCTTCGTGATTACCATCATACAGAAAACGAAGTGTTCGACCGCGATTGGTAGTATTATCAATCACTTCTGCCACTAATTGATCGTCTCCAAAATAGAGTTTATTACCAATTCTTATTTTTCGTGCCGGATCGACTAAAACATCCCATAAACGAGATTCTTGATTCAATTCTCTTAAAAGAAAGACTTCGATTTTGGCACCGGTTTTTTCTTTTTCTCCCCACAAACGAGCCGGAAAAACTTTGGTATCGTTTAAAACCATAACATCTCCATCATCAAAATAAGTTAAAACATCTTTGAAAATTTTGTGTTCAATGGAATTTGTTTTTCTGTCGTACACCAACAAACGACATTCATCACGATTAAACATCGGTTTGCTTGCAATTAAATCGTGTGGAAGGTCAAATTTAAACTGTGATAACTTCATATACAATGAGTTTTGAAGAAAAAGCCCACCTTTTTAGCGGGTTGCAAAGGTAATCTTTTTCAAGCGGTTAATCAAGTATTTTTGAATTTTTTTTTCATATTTCTTCAAATATACTTTATTGAATGTGAACGATTTGAAATTTCTCTTTTTATAAACATTTAAGCAACAATGTTTTTATCAAAAAAACACCGTCTTTTTTTCAGTTTTTAAACAAAAAAATGAATTTTTCGATAATGTTAATAAAATTTTTAACTTATAAATATTAACATTTTTAAATAACTCATAATTAAGCGAATAGCTGATCAACTTGAAATAATAGCAAAAAAAATTTTTTTTCAAAAAAAAAGAAAAATAGAATAGAAATATAATTACTTTTACACATTCAATAAAATTGTAATGGAAAAAAGATGGATTTGTCTTAAAGCGGGTGATAAAGAAACGGTTAGCAACCTTGCAGAGACATTACATATCAACGAACATCTGGCAAATTTGTTGGTTCAACGAGGTGTTTCTTCCTTCGATGAAGCCAAATCTTTTTTTCGTCCTGCACTAATTTCTCTTCATGATCCTTTTTTAATGAAGGATATGGACGTTGCTATTGACCGCATAGAAGTCGCTATTAAAAACAAAGAAAAAATTTTAATTTACGGTGATTATGATGTTGACGGCACTACTGCTGTGGCATTAGTTTATCTTTTCTTAAAAGGATTGTATGCCGATGCCGACTGTTATATTCCCGATCGCTATAAAGAGGGCTATGGTATCTCGTTTCAAGGCATTGATTATGCTGCTGAAACGCAATGCAAATTAATTATCGCATTGGATTGTGGTATTAAAGCTGTAGAAAAAGTAAAATATGCTCAAAGTAAAGGTATAGATTTTATTATTTGCGACCATCATCGTCCGGGTGATGAATTGCCGCCGGCTGTTGCTGTTCTTGACCCCAAACGTCCCGATTGTTCTTATCCGTTTAAAGAACTTTCCGGTTGTGGTGTTGGTTTCAAATTAATGCAGGCACTTTCGTCTCGCAATCTTATTCCTTTTAATAATATATTACAATATC
>JAQUSR010000162.1 GCA_028710155.1 Bacteroidales bacterium
AACCTAAAAATGCTTTAGTCAAACAATACGAATGTTTGTTTAAAATGGATGGTATTCAATTAAAAATCAATGATGATGTTTTGGATTTTGTTGTCGATAAAACTATCGAATATAAATTGGGAGCCAGAGGATTACGTTCCATTATGGAGACCATTTTGACTGATGCAATGTATGATTTACCTTCCAACAAAAAAGTAAAAAATTGGAATATTGATCTGAAATATGCCGAAAAACAGATTGAGAAATTTAATTTTTCGAATTTTAGCGCAGAATAAAACCATAAAAATCAATAGTATGAAAAAATATAATTTTGGATGGATATTTTTGATGATAATGATCGTATTTGCAACGAGTTGTAAAAAGGATGTGGATGAAAATATCAAGCAATCTACTTTTTTTTCAGGTTTAATTATTACTGGAATTAACGTTGACGGTCCTTTTGATGTCAAAATAATTCAAGATTCAACAAAAAATTATATGGTTTTAGAATATTCAGCTTTTGCAGAAGATAAATTGGATATTTCAATTAATAATTTTGGCGTTGCTCTTGTAAAATTAAAAAAAGGATTATCTGATAATCCCGTATTACGGGCAACAATTTATGCAAATTCTTTAGAAACGATTGATATTTCAGGAGCAGCCACCGTTAGCACTTCAGGAACTTTTTACGGATACCAAACAGAAATTGATATTGAAGAAGCCTCAACACTTACCAATTCGAAAATTGAAACGAATTTATGTACAATTAATATCTCCGAAGCATCGAGTGTATCCGGAAATATTCATGCTATTGATGATCTAATTTTAAATGTTTCAGAAGCCTCCAACTTTTCAAATGGTTTTTCAATTACTGATTATGCAAACATTGTAGTTAAATCTGCTTCTACAGTAAATATGCTTGAAACAGAAGTACGTGTGATGAAAATTGAGTTGGAAGAAAGTAGTGAGGCTCATATTTTTGCAACGGAAGAGTTGACTTACAAATTATCGGAATTTTCAACTTTGTATTATAAAGGTACGCCCGTCTTGAATGAAATAGCAGTAACAGAAGGATCATCTATTCATCATTTACCTTAATTTTTAATTATTGATATTGATGAACAACGATTTGCTTTATCAAATTGCGCTAACACTTGTTCCCGGAATTGGAGATGTTCTCGGAAAAAAGTTAATAACATATTGTGGAAGTGCAGAAGCTGTCTTTCAGGAAAAAAAAACACTTTTAAAAAAAATCCCAAGAATAGGTGAGTTTATTGCTTCGTCTGTAGTTCAATCTAATTGTTTTGAAAGAGCTGAACAAGAGATTAATTTTATAGAAAAATTTCAGATTCAGCCGATTTGCTTTACAGATGAAAAATATCCGAAACGGCTAAAAGAGTGTAACGATGCACCTGTTTTATTATATTATAAAGGAACCGCCGATTTAAATCATAAAAAATTTTTAGCAGTCGTTGGCACACGAATGCCTAGTGATTACGGAAAAAATATGTGTGAAAACATTGTTCGAGAGATGAACGATGTTCTCATTATTTCCGGTTTGGCTTACGGAATTGATTCTATCTCACATCGAACAGCTGTTGAAGGAGGATTGTACACCATTGGTGTTTTAGGGCATGGTTTGGATACCATTTATCCCTCAACTAATCGAGTTTTAGCAGAAAAAATGTTGCAACGAGGCGGTTTATTAACAGAGTATATCAGTAAAACCATTCCCGAAAGAGAAAATTTCCCGAGACGAAACCGCATAGTGGCAGGCATGGCAGATGCAGTTTTGGTGATTGAATCGGGTATCAAAGGCGGTTCGTTAATTACTGCCAATATTGCCAATAGTTATAATCGCGATGTTTTTGCCCTTCCGGGAAAAACGATCGATTCGAAATCGGCAGGGTGCAACTATTTGATTCGAACCAATAAAGCAGCTTTAGTGGAAAATGCCGAACAAATTAAAGAGTGGATGCAATGGAACGACACGTTGAAAAAAGAGCCACCTATTCAACGAAAACTTTTTTTAAACCTAACACCCGATGAAACATTGTTGATGAATATTTTGGAGGAATCCGGAACATGTAGCATTGATCATTTGATTAACCATTCAAAATTATCACCTTCGCGAGCATCGGCAGCATTGCTCAATATGGAATTTGAAGGTATACTTAAAAGTCTTCCCGGAAAAATGTATTGTTTGTTATAAACAATATCTTCAAAATCATTTTATTAGTTTTCTTGAACCTTGTTTGGATTACATCCATTGTATTCTTCTGTTCCAAATTCATTAGGACATTGATCTAGTTGGTCAGGAATTCCATCTCCATCTAAATCCGGACATCCATTCAATTCAGGAAAGCCAAATTTATCGGGACAATCGTCTTTATGATCAGGAACACCATCGCCATCAGTATCGGGGCAACCATTAAATTCAGTAAAACCAAAAATATCCGGACATTCATCTAAATCATCGGGAATGCCGTCATTATCAAAATCAATTTTTGGACAACCTTGATTTTCCCAAACACCGGGTTCATATTTACAACGATCCATTTTGTCGGAAACTTTGTCATGATCAACATCTTTGGGAATAGAATACAAAATCGGAATTTTTAACATACAGTTCACATTCAAGTGATCCACTTCTTTGTTAAATAGTGTTCCAAATAAATTATCGGAACCAAACCACAACGGACCGATGCGAAATCCTAAACCGATCATCAAATTTTTAGTCTGAACATATTGAAATGGGAGAGAGAGTCCAAAAAATTGAGTTTCAAAACGTGGTGTTAGATTGAATGAAGTTAATGCGTGTATTTTTGAAATAGATTTATTATTTTGACGCAGTGCGATATAAGGTGTAAAATTGACATAAAAATGATTCCATATATTATAATCCACTTGAAAAGCAATCACTGTTGGTAGCAGCATTTTGAAAGTATTTTCTTCGTTAGTAGAACTAAAAACACCATAATAAGGATCTTCGGAAGGTAACGAAACCAAAGAGTCGATAATATGATTCATATCATCAAGATCTTCAATTTGATCAAACAACGATAGGCTGAAATTACCTTGAATTTTAAAATCTTGACTGCCAATATTTTTTTTATATTTGATATGTCCGACATCCAAAATAGAAACGCCAAGTTTTAATTTATACTTATTAATATCGGGACGATCAATGTTTGTTTGTCCGTCCATATCATACAGATAATGATGATAATCGGGGCGCCATTCATATTCAACACCAAAATCGAGTCCCATATTCAATTTTTCAGATGCTTTTTTGAAAGAATAAATTTCGCCGGCAGTACCATATTTAAAATAAGCATCGCCCATTGTTCCTATAGAATCGGTACTATATAGTTTTACTTCTTTGATAGATGCCTCTAAATAAGTGGCACTGATTCCTTGTAAAAATTTCAAAGACAATCCGGCTTTAACAACATGTTGATTATTTTTCCAAACGACAGCAGAAGCGGTCAAACCATATTCAGCCCAAGTAGTGATATTGGCACGAGGATATTGATTGTATAAAATGTTACTAATATTTCCTATATCATTAATTGAAAAATTATTGTTAATCACAGCATCATAAGCAAACTGTGCCATTTCATCAGAAAAATTTTCGGCATTGATATATTCGCGAGCACGTGCCGTAAATGCAACAGACCACTTTGAATTGATTGAATACATCATATTTAAAGCTTGAATGTTAGCATCTTGAAAAAAGTATTTTGTTGATCCATCTAAATTTTTCTTCACCAAATCTTTCATCTTGGATACCTTGAAAAGATTATTTTTATCGAGGTATAAAAAATTATTATTGACATTCAGCGAAAAAGCAGCAAGTGTGATATCCATTTTATATCGAGAGTCTGCAATTGAAGCCGGTTGTAAATAGACACCTGTTACACCCGAATAATTATCCGTCATAAAAGGAATAAAATCTTGTGCTTTTAAAATACGAGATCCCAAAAACAAAAAGACAAATAAAATATATAATTTATTTATTTTCAAAATAATAGATTGTTTTATTTAATGTTTTTATTTAGATATTTTTTCAACTTTATTATGATTAAGTTGATATTTTTCGCCACTTTCAGGGCAGACAGCGATGCCTGTTGTATCAAAGTGTAAACGATGTCCGAATTCGCTCATCCAGCCGATTTGATGCGATGGATTACCTACTACCAACGCGTAATCGGGAATATTTTTAGTAACCACGGTACCGGCACCAATAAATGCAAATCGACCAATGTCGTGTCCACAAACGATAGTTGCGTTAGCGCCAATAGTAGCTCCTTGTTTTACAGTTGTTTTGGCATATTGACTTTTACGATTGACAGCACTTCTCGGATTGATGACATTGGTAAAAACCATCGAAGGACCTAAAAAAACATCATCTTCACAACAAACACCTGTATAAATGGAAACGTTGTTTTGAACTTTAACATTTTTCCCGAGAATTACATCCGGAGAGATAACGACATTTTGACCAATATTACAATGATCGCCAATTTGACAACGGCTCATGATATGGCTAAAATGCCAAATTTTGACATCTTCACCAATTTGGCAATCTTCATCAATAATAGCTGTTTCGTGTGCAAAATATTTCTTTTCCATAATTATCAAATT
>JAQUSR010000163.1 GCA_028710155.1 Bacteroidales bacterium
ACTCGTTGTTTGATCGGTTTTCGAATCAATCAAGAAGAAGAATCGATGAAGTTAAATGCTTGTTTTCAGTAATAACCAGTGGACTATTTGCCATCTAAAGTACAAAAAATCATTTTTTGACACTGATAGTGTAAATTCATCATATCCTTTTTTTAATAAAATTGGTTGATAGTACATTCAAGCCAACTTTCAGCATCAATAATATTCGTCGTATTCAAGATACGAGAATGATCTTTCACTTTAAAAATTTCTGAACCAGAAAACGGATCTATATTTTTGTTTTCCGATCACAGCTTGTACAATGGTTCGATAAATGGGTAACATTACTTTCGGAAAAATCATATCATTCAACTATTCAATAACGCCAACCTAAAAAGTTAAAAATAATTAAATAATTAGCGGCAAAAATTTTATAATAATAATTTAATAAAATTAACAAAAAATATATTAAATTAACAATAATTAAAATAAAAAAATAAAATAACAAAAATTAATAAAATAGTCTTTTATAAGCTAATAAATGTTAAATCAATAAATTGATATTAATTAACAAAAAATGTAAAAAAGTGTAACAACAAAATTGATAAAAAAAGAGGAACCTCTATAAATTTTTTTTATAATACCAAATGAAAAATTGCTCTTTTTTCTAATGCCAAAAATGTTTTTGTGAAAAATTTTTTTTAAGATACTGATTATTAAACAGGAAAAAAAACAATGGTATTGAAATTTTTGTTAAAAAAAAACTAAATTTGCAAATTCATTTAGTGAGTACCTATAAGTAAAATAAAAAGTTTAATAGGTTTACTTTTAAAAATTATTAATGTAGAAAAATTATTAATTATGAAAAATATATTCGACAATTCAAAAATGTTTTTTGGCAGAACAAAGCTGAAGGTTTTATATGTTTTAATAGGTTTTTTAAGCGTCTGTTTTTCACTCTCTGCACAAGCGAATATTTGGAACGGAGTAATACCGACTGCATCGTCATCGGCAAGTTATAGCGGAGGTAACGGAACGGCTTCTAACCCTTATAAAATCGGAACGCCTCAGGATTTAGCGCAGTTGATGTCCAATGTCAATGTATTGAATAATTATTCATCCGGAAAATATTTCCAGATGACGGCTGACATCTATTTGAACAATACAGCCGATTGTCAAACATGGGCAACCAATCCGCCTGCCAATTCGTGGCAACCGATCGGACAAAATGTTAATGGAAAATATTTCTTAGGCGTTTTCGACGGAAACGGATATTCTATCGAAGGCATCTATTTTGATAATATCGTTACCAATTATTTAGGACTTTTTGGTTATGTTTCTAATAATGCTATCATCAAAAATATCAACCTTCAAAATGGTTTTTTACGGGGACATAACTATGTGGGTAGCATTTGTGGTTATGCATATGGAAGTGTAACTATCCAAAATTGTATCAATTCGATAACGGTGAACGGTGATGAAAATGTGGGCGGTATCATCGGTTTTGCTAATGGTCAGTCGTCTAATGCAATTGTCAATGGTTGTACCAATTCCGGTGTTGTAGAAGCTTATAAGATGGTGGGTGGCATCATCGGCCAAATAGCCTCTAAACTAACGCTTTCAAATTCTGTGAATGCGGGTGTTGTTAAAGGTGCAAGTGCGTCTATTGGAGGTATTTGTGGTGAAATTGGAAATAAAACCGACATTCAACAAGCCATCAATGTGGGGCAAGTGATTTATACCGGAGATGGAAATTGCAACACACTTGGTGCTATTTGCGGTAATTATTCGAATAATTATACGATAGAAAATTGTTTTAATGATGAACAAATGGCGCCGGTTCCTTCTGTGAAAGGAACAACGCATTCAGGTGTAACGCAAGTGTTAACAACAGATTTAACGGGAACAGTGTCATCGCTCTCTTCTTCAAACTGGCAGTTTGAAAATGAAATGTATCCCCGTGTTGCCGCCACCGCTAACCGATCTATTGCAAAAGGGGCTTCCATACCCATTTTTTTGAAAACATCTTCTGCTTCCGTTTACGAAACCACTCAATCAGCAGAGTCTGCTTTTACAATGCAAACAATGTCGGGTTTTGATTGGATGAGTTCCAATTCTTCTTTGATTGATGTTGCCGGTAACAGAGCCTCGATTTATGCTACCGGATCAGGACAATTGTCATTGATTTATAACAACACCGTAGTCAAAAGTATTGATATTTTTGCAGCTTCAACAACGGCAGGTACGCAAGGCAATCCGTTGCTCATTACCTCTTATGAAGATTTGGCCAAATTACGCGATACTATCAATGCGGGCCTCAGTGGGTCGCAAACCTATAAAGGACAAAGTATTATCAACGGAGCATCCGGTAAATGGTTTTTAATCACTAATGATATTGATATGGGCGGTATTCGCTATCCCGATGGTACATGGGGCGGAAACAATTGGGTCCCGATTGGTATTATGATGGATGGCAAGTCGTGGAGTAATACGCCGTATAGCAACCCCAACCCATACGCGTTCAAAGGTCGTGTGGATGGAGGTAATCATAGAATCTACAATTTGTATTGTGTCAATACCTCCTTGACGGGCGATCACAACGGTTATAACATTGGATTGTTCGGGTTTACACAAGATGTTATTATTAAAAAACTTCATATCGCCAGCGGTTATGTAAAAGGCATAAAAAATGCAGCCGGCTTGTTGGGATGGTCGGGTACTTTGAACAATGTCAATGCTAATAGTTGGATTGATTCGTGCAGTAATAACGCTACTGTTATTGGAGCCTATCGCGTTGGCGGTGTAGTGGGAACGATTTCTGCCGGAAAAATCACCAATTGTACCAATAGTGGTACTATTACAGGAACCGCTACAACTATGAACCCTACATATAACGAATCGGCAATGGTGGGTGGTGTTGCAGGACGTTTGTTTGGTTCAGCTGTTAATATTGATCTTAATTGTTATGCTCAATATTGTACCAATTCGGGAACGGTTATCGGAGGTTTGCGTGCCGGTGGTGTTTTGGGCGACCTTAACAGAGCGGCTATTAGAGATTGTGCTAATAGCGGTTTTGTTTCAGGCTCAGATGATGTAGGCGGAGTTGTCGGTATATGCGGTTGGCATGGTACTAATCGTACTTATGAATATTCTATCTCCAATTGTTTCAATGCAGGCGTAGTTATGGTTCATGGCGGCAGCAATGTGGGAGCCATCTCCGCTCGTTTAGGATCAAAACCCAGGGTAATGGAAAATTGTTACTACGATTTACAATTGTGTCCTTTACCCTACGCTATTGGTGGAGCTATTGAATATTTTCCTAACGCCGGTCAACTTACTGATTCGATGACCGGTACTAATCCACACTTAGATGGAATAACATCGAGCGGGTGGTCGTTTAGCGAAGGCAGATATCCTATTCCCAACACTCTTCTTGGTTTTGAACAGTCGATATTGTATTCATTACCGGCATTTTTTAGTGTAGATGCAGAACACCATGATGTTGAAACCATTAATAATATTCACAAAGATTTTACAATTTCCACTTACCCGGGTTATACTTGGGAAACCCAAGAAGGGCATATTTCTTTTTCGGGAGTCAATGCAACGATTAACTCTATTGGAAATGATACAATTGTTCTTCGTCAAGGCAACAATGTGCGATTGATTCCTGCCACGATCATTCAATGTAACGCTACGGGCGGGCAGATTGGATCGAATCAATCTTGTTGTGCAGGAACCTATACGGCAAGGTTTACTAACATTACATCGGCTACGGGTACCGGAACCTATCAATGGCAAAGTTCCAACGATAATATTACTTTTTACGATATTCCGGGAGCCACAGCTGAAACATATCTCTTTCCGGATAAAATTATGGAAAACACCTATTTTCGTAGGGTTTTAAAAACGCCTGCTTGCGGATATTATTTCAGTAATACGGTAACGGTGGATGTGTATCCGACACCTAACACAGAAATTCATACCACTTGGGATGTATGGAACGGAACTGCTACTGCTTGGACACAAGGTGATGGAACACAAGTGACTCCCTATCTAATTGAAACAGCCGAACAATTAGCCTATTTAGCTCAAAGAGTGAATGCAGGCAACAGATATTCGGGAAAATATTTCTTGTTGACAACCGATATTAACTTAGATAACCGCCCATGGACTCCTATCGGAAAAGATCCCGATTTTGATAGTAATGGCCAAAGTTTTGCCGGTTATTTTAATGGCGGACAACATGCAATTTATAACCTTTTTGTCGAAGGAAGCAACAATTTGGGATTGTTTGGTTGTATTGAAGGAGCCACTATCACAAGTTTAGGCATCGAAAGCGGTGTTGTAAAAAATGCCGAAACCTCGTTGAGTTTTAGAGTAGCCGGTTTGGTGGGGCGTGCAAGTAATGCTACGATCAACAATTGTTACAACAAAGCCGATGTTATGGCATATAATTATGTTGGCGGTATTGTTGGTCGAGCCTCAGAAGGAACGGTAACAATTTCAAATTGTTTTAATAATGCTGAAATCATCTCTACAAAAGACAACGAAACGATAGCCGGAGGTATCGTTGGAGGAGCGAGCTCTTCGACAATCATCGAACAATGTTACAACCATGGTATCAT
>JAQUSR010000020.1 GCA_028710155.1 Bacteroidales bacterium
CTATTTTAGGGAGGGATTTTGTTGGAATAATGTTTTGACAACGCATATCAAATGTAGAAAAAAGCAGACGACAATACATAGTACTGAAAGTATGTCATTTTTTTCGGAAACAGATAGTGTACCTGAATATTATATAATTTCCGTAATGAACTCATTTATAACAGCTAACTATGTTGATTCTTTTATCAATTCTACTTCTCATTGTACTACAGGTGATGCTAAATTAATACCGATAATTGTTCCAACAAAAGAGCAGATATCTGAAATTAAGAATTTATTTGACAGAGCTATATCATTACGTATCAATGGAATGAACCATGAATTAGAAAATCTTCAAGACGAAGTTGATAATTATTTTGAAATATTATATCGCATATAATTCTCTAACAAGTTTATTTAATGTATTTTCTAATTTATTGAGGTCTGTGCCGGTATTTGTGTTCTTTTTCAAACGTACAGCTTTTTGAAAAATCATTTCAAATTTTTTTAATTGCGTTTCCGTAGGTATTATTATTGGCAACTGACGTGCGTCATTTATCTGAAAGTGTGAAGTGTTATTTATAAAATTATCCACATAAAAACTTATCAATGTGGTATTTATTAAACAGACATAGTACCAATCAGGCAAATATACTTGGGTAAACAAACTCATACTAACAACGTCAAAAACGCCATTTGCCTTTAATCTGGCTTTCAAAAAAGTAGAATTTATATCCGTCCATGAAAATCCCTCATTACTTCAAACCGTATAATTTCCGAACCATTACATCTAATGCTTCTTGAATATTATTTAATTTTTGCTCGGCTTCACTATTAGATATAACATTTTTAAATTGCTGCTTCTTTAAGGCAAATGCATTATTGAAAAAATTTTCAACAATAGTCAGGATTTCATTTGTCGGAACAATAATAGGAAGTTGACGTGCATCGTTAATTTGGAATGTTTGTGTGTTATTAACAAAATTATCGACGTAATAACTCATAAATGTTGAATTTATCAAGCAAATGATGAAGTTAATCGGAACAAAATCAAAAAGGGGAAAAATGCTCATACTTTTTACGTCATTAATGCTTTTCTCCTTTAACCGACACTTTAAAAAGGTGGTATTTATATCACTCCAACATAGTCCCTCCCTAAAGTAGAATTGTGGATTTCTAACAACGGGCATACCTTCACCTTTTTTGCCTGAATTAGTCTTCAAAAAACGGACATTTTCTTTGCTCCATGCTATTGCAAAAGGAGTTTCAAGATACCAACGGTTTCCATCCTTATCTCCTTTGTCATAAGGAACATAAAAGTTTTTAGTAGTATCAATGCCATTGTCCTTTTCATTTTGTGTAAGTTTATCTACATCTGCCATTTCGCTATCGTCAACTAATCGGTAGATATAGCCTTGCCCGAAAATATCACGTCCGTATTTTTCTTTGAGATTGTCGAATAATTCTGTAATTTCAATTTCGGATAAAGAAGCAAGAAAGTCGACTGTATTAGAAAATTGTTCTAAGCCTTGTAATTTAATTTTCTTTTTCTGTATGGCTTCTGCAAGTTTTTTGGGACGTGACTCAATAATATTTTTCGCCCATTTCGTAGATTTCCTCACGGCTATGTATTTGCCATTGTTGGCTGTCGCTAAGCCTTGTCCGCCTTCGGTAAGGCAACCAAGCAATGCCACATCGCCTGGTTTCAGATTTTTGCGATAGTTTTCAAGTTCTACTTTGTTTTTTTCAATGTCGCGTGAGGTTTTAATCTTATCCCACCATTTATCGTAAAGTTCCTTTACTTTTTGCCCAAATTTTTCATAAATACGCATATTTTCTGGGGTGGGTTTGAAAATTACTGAGTTTTGCGTATTACGATAAACTTCTTGCGATACGGTGTATTTTAGCGGGTTGGACAAATCTTTACTACCATCTAAAAAACGAATTTCGTTGTTGATTTCGTTTTTGTTGCTAATCGAAGTAATACATGTATCCACCATAGCTGCCTTAAACGGATTAGCAGTATCAAAAATGTAATTGATTTGTTTGCTAAGAATCAAATTCCGCAAATTGCGTTTAGTTTGTGTTGTCCAGAACGTTTTTGGTGTAATATAGGTTAGTGTTCCATTTGTACATAACAACTGGACTCCTTTGAAAAAGAAATGGTTGTATGTGTCGTCAGCAAAGCCAAATTCTCTTTCTAATACCTTTTTGTCACCTTCTTCTACTCTTTTGGTAGATACATAAGGTGGATTCCCAATCACAATATCAAAACCATCTTTCACGCCAAACATCCATTCAGAGTCAAAGAAGGGCGAGATGTCGTTTTGGTCGTATGGATTCCAATGTGTAACTTGTTCTACAGCGTCCGCAAATCCCTGCAGATTAGTTTTGTTTTTTTCGTTTTCTATTTTGCTTTGACAGGCTTTTATTCTCTTATTTATTTCGTCTCGTTTTTCTTTATTGCCATCATAACGGACTAATGTTGGCTCTGGATTTTCGAATAAATTGCCGGACTGCGGTCTCATCTTTTCTACCCAACGTTCACCTTGATATTTTTGCAGGTTCAATTGGTCTTTATCAATCTGGTTTTGCCACCACGCAATTTTTTCTTCATCAGGTTTGGTGGCTCTATCTATAATATAGTTGCGTATTTTTTGTGATACTGTTTCATCATTTTTTCGAAGTTTCTTTTTCTCATTTGCAGTTTTTGCCTGAAAATGCTCGTGCCGTATTTTAAGTAAATCATTTTTATACTGCACTAAAGTTTCATCGGTTGTCCAATCGTCATTATATTTTTTCAATTTAGAATCAAACAGCGTGTTAGCACACACAAATTTTGTTTCCAAGTTTGGCAGCGTGGGAATACCAAAATTGGGCTTGGTTTCATCTCGTTCGCAATCACATATAAGCGAAATAAAAAAGCGAAGTTTACTAATTTGTGTGGCAATTGGTTGAATATCGACACCATATATGCAGTTTTCTATCAAATTAAGCTTCAGATTATAATCGCTTTCATCAGTGCCAATCCGTTTGAGTATATCTACGACACGATTGAGCAAACCCATCGGAAATGCTCCCGAACCGCAAGCGGGATCAAGTATTTTTAAACTTTTTAGTTTTCCTGCAATAGCTTGATAATCTGACCAATGTAATTCATCTTTTTCAAAATTATCAGCAAAAATACTTCTGTTGAAAGGTGTATCGCCCAAATAAGCAATTAGGCTTTCGTCAATCATGTAGTTTACGATTTCGCGTGGCGTATAGAAAGAACCGGTTTGATTTCTTGCCGTTTCTTTGGCTTCGTTATTATAAACACCTAAAAGGTTTTCAAACACCTTGCCCAACAATTCAGGGTCGAGCGAAACCTCTTGGTCAAAAGGCGTATTTTCTTCAATGGTGAAATTGTAACGTTTTAGTATAGATAACAATCCTTTTTCAGATTCAAAAAAGAGTTGATTGGGAATGAAGGCGCGATTACGAAATTTTCCGTTTGCAAATGTTGAGTCGTTACGGCTAAAACCGTCGAAGTTGTAAGCTTTTTCTACCCCGTCAATGGTTTTGGTTTTGTCCAAACATTCAAACAACCCGCCGTTTAGGAAAGGCACGTCTGCAAATAGTTGAATGACTTCGTTTTCCGGAATGGCAAACATTTCAGCATATCGGTAGAGCGTTTTCAGATCTTTGCCTTCTCCTTTGGCAAAACCGCGTGGTTGATTGTCTTCATCTGTAATAGCGCGGTTGAGTGTGGCAAAAAAGAGATTTTGCAAAATAGCGTTGTAGTAGTTGCCGTTATCGGCACTTTGAGGGTCAAAATTTTTAAGAATATCTTTCAGTTGTTGTTCGTCAAAAATTGCATTGGGTATCAATTCTTTTTGTTTAATAAACCAAACAAACATAAGGCGCGTAATGAGGCGAATAATTTTTGTGTCTATTTGTTCGCGATCGTCCTCCTGTGTGGTGGTATTGTTTGGAAAAGTAACTTCCGTCTTTGAGTCTATTGCCCAAATGTACCAATTAAAAAGATCCTTATAGAATTCTTTGGTAAGCACCTCAACAGAAAATCGGCTGTGCAAGTCTTCATCGTTCACCACACGACCTTTCTCGTTCAAATACTTATTGGGAGTGTAATAAGCAATGCCTTTACCCAACAAATAACTATAACGGCGCGGATTGCTGTATTTACGGGAAACGCGGCTGCTATCTTCAGCTAAATCAAGTGTTATTTCAATGAAAGAAAAGCGATAGTTGTCGCAGTTATCCGCCGGAACAAAAACAACTAAGGCACGGTCTTCCATCTCGTCTGCCAACATACGGAAAGCTTCTTTCGACAATGTCACACGTGCATCGTTACGCGAAGTGTGCTTAATTTCATACACCACCAAATCAAGCGTTTCAGAAGAACCAAGTTTTACTGCTTCCGATGAATAGTTCATCTGTGTAGTAAAGGTAACAGACTCATTGGCGGGTATGAAGTCGTCCGGTAAGAAATTATTTTGCAAGAATTGCATAAATTCCTGCCTATTGTATGCTTTGTTGAATTCCATAATACGTTTACTTTAAGAGATATCGTTCGTTATAACTATTCAAAATTCTCATTTGCTGAATAGCTATCTTATTTAATTGAGCAAGCCTTTCACTTTGTGAAATACCTTGGTCAATAAAGACTGCATTAAGATTTTCCATGTTTGACAAACAAATAAGTTCGTTTATTGAAGCATAATCGCGAATGTTTCCTTTTAATTGAGGATTTTGTTCTCTCCAATCTTTAGCAGTCATTCCAAACATGGCCACATTAAGCACATCGGCTTCTTCTGCATAAATTAGACTTAATTGTTTTGAAGTAATCTCTACCGGTATTAAGTTTTGTTTAATGGCATCAGTATGAATTCGATAATTAATTTTGGACAACTCGCGTTTAGCGGTCCACCCCAATAGTTGTTGCTCTTGCGACTTTAAGCGTTGAAACTCTCTAATAAGATAAACTTTAAATTCAGGGCTTATCCACATCGCAAATTCAAATGCAATATCTTGATGCGCAAAAGTTCCGCCATATCGACCGGCCTTTGAAATAATACCAATTGCATTTGTCTTTTCCATCCATTCTTTTGCACTAAGCCTATAACTATTTAATCCTGCTCGACTTTTAATGATGTCGAATTCGGCATAATTAAAATCGGGGTTGTTTAATTTCTCCCAGATTCCCAAAAATTCAACAGTATTTCTGTTTCGTAGCCAATTGCTAAAAAAGAAATCGCCATCTTTCGCCTTCAACATATCTGTCAAACTGATATAATCATTGTTATTGATAAGTGTAACAGCAATAGGAATTTCTTTTACGATTATTGTCTTACTCTTTGCCATAAGATTATTCACTTTGAAGTTCTTCGCTTAAAATTAAAGTTTCTTCGCTATCATCCACTCTATTTTGGGTAATACTGATGCGCGCTAAATATTCTGCTGTGATTATTTTGGGCAACTTGTAGGCCTCTTTTAATGTCAATTGCTTGATGAATCGAATTTCATAACCCGATAATGCATCGGCCTTGAGTACCTTTATTAAGTCACATAAATAATCCGCCGATAGTAGCTTATTCTCTTGAAGTACCTTGATTTTTTCTACAGCATTAAGAATATCTTTCTCGTTACGGTCATTCACATCGCTACGAAAGAGTGAGGCTTTCACCTTTTGATAGGTATCATAAAAATCATTGCTTAAATTAACGGGCGCTTCCTCTTTTTCGGCAGCGAATAACAACAAGGCTTCCTCCGCTGAAATCATGATGGGAGGTTCCGTTTTATTTCCAATTTTGAATACAAAATCGTTTCCCTTTTTTCCAAACAATAGAACACCTTGCTTCGGTTTTTGTATCTTTCGGGCTGTGCGTGCGCGATGAGGTATTTCGAGCGCCTTTTCATAAACTTCTGTTCCTTTGAGTTCATTCAGCATCTTTCGATACGGAGTGTCCCATGAAGCCTCTTCGCTCTTCGAAAATTCTTGGCGATAACGGTCTTTGAAGTATGCTTGAACCTCTTCTTCTTTGGTTAAAGCTTTTGTATCTTCTCCCATAATGGCATGAATCATCGCCATTTTTAGTGTGGAAATTTCTTTGGTACGAGTTTCGGCTTCGCCAACGGCAGTGGGGAAGTAGTTATAGATATACAGTTCGTTAAACACCTTTTTGTTAATACGATTGATACGCCCGATACGTTGAATGACACGAGTGGGATTGTAAGGTATATCGTAATTGAAGATAGCACCGGCACGATGCAAGTTGTAACCCTCTGATATGGCATCGGTTGCCACCAAAATTTGATAATCATTTTGCTGTAAAGTTGGTCTCAAACCTGCATCAAAGTTAGCTCTAATGCAGTCTTTGTTAGCCGGTGAGGCATCCGCCGCAGTATATTTCATAACAGGTAATCCAGCATTTTTTAATACTTTACCTAAATAATTAGCCGTATCGGCATATTCAGAGAATACTATGAGTTTGCGTTTGGGGTCGGTTGCAATTTTCTGTTGAATAATCTCAATGAAAGAATCCAATTTAGGGTCAAATTGGATCTTATTGTCTGTACCAAACCATTGCTCACGCAAATTTTGGAGCAAAAGCAAATCCGATTTTACGTCAGCCACAAAGTCATCTTTTACATACTTCATGTCAATTTCAAAAAAGCCCCTTTCCTCATATTTTTCAAAAGTCTCTTGAATCTCTTGCCAATCGTCGTCTGATGTATCATAAAAAGTGCGCACATCCGGCAAATTGCCTTTCTTGTAAATAGGAATCTTGTGGCGTTTCTCCACCCAATTAAGAATATGTTCAGAAGATTGAATCATGTGGTCTAACGATGATTGAAAGGCTGCAACCGAACTTTCAAAACGTCTCACCAACAAATGGCGCATAAAATCTGATACATTGGTTTGTCGACCAATTAATAGATTGAAATTGATGCCCGTTTTTTCTTCCAATTCCTTAGCCAACGTTTCTTTCATATTTTCATACACTTACAATACCGGGGAGTATCGGGCTGCTTTGAAACGATAGGTTTCATCATTGCTATTGTCAGCGTTAATACAATCAAATGTACTCAAATATAAATCTTCGAGTCCGCTAAGGTCGTAAGTCAATTCTTCGGGGTCATCTGGAATTACCAATTGAATATCTTGTTGAACCAAATCGGCTGCATATTCAGCAATCTCCTGCAAATCTAATCGCGAACGGCGCACCACCAACGGACCGATGATAGAACGTATATTCTTTGAAATAATAGCTACTTTAGATTTCACTTCTTCATCAGAAGTTTCTCCTTTTCTTTGGGCTTCACGAAGTTTGCGGTAGCTAACAATTAAATCTTTGAATGATGCACCCAAATTTGCTACAGTCTTCAATGTGGAGCGAGAAGGTATTTGGAACAACTTAACTAATGAATAAATATCAGCCGGTTCGTTGTTGAATGGAGTTGCCGTAAGCAAAAGAACTTTATTGCCTGAGCAAAGATTATGCAATAAAGCATAGTCTTGCGTGAATTCGTTGCGAAATCGATGTGCTTCATCAATGATGATCAAAAATTGTTCATTGTCTTTTCTTAGCTCCTCAAAATGTTGCAAAGCATTCTCTATCTTTCCGGAACTAAAAACGGTAGCCGTGAACCCAAATTCATCACGATAACTTTCCCATTGTTTATATAAGTGGGGCGGACAAATAACAATAGTGCGCAATTTGAGATTACGGGCAATGGTTGATGCAACCACACTTTTGCCCAAGCCAACCACATCAGCCACAATAGCTCCATTGTGGTTATCCAAAGCATTCATTGCCATTTGAACGGCATCCGTCTGATATTTGAGGTTGGAATATTTGCCATCCGTAATATCGTAAGGCGTGAGAAGATTCTCCTTCGTTGGAATATCGAAATATTCTTTAAGTACACGAATATACATCAAATATGGTGAATAAAAATTTTTATACCATACACGAGTCATTACCTTATTATTCCATTCATCAATATTGTCTTTCCCAACAACCACAACAGAACTATCCCAAAGGTCTTGGAATATTTTAGCACCCTCTTCATAGTAAATTTTTTCGTTAAATCGTGCATTCAATTCTAATCGGCCGGTTAGTCCTTGATAAGATAGATTGCTTGAACCTGTAATCAACGCGCCGGGGTCTTCACCGCCTTCGTTGATCGAATCTTTATAAGCAAACAAATATAATTTTGAATGACAAGGTTGCGACGTTTTTCGTATTTCTAATGAACCATCCGAAATTTTTTCATAGAACATTTTGAATTGCTCCAATTTCTCTGCTGTATCCAAAAAATCGGTATCGTTGAATATCTTGACGAACTGCTTGTAATAGTCTTCTTTAATGCTACTTCGTGAAGGCAAATTCTGTTTAAAATTCTCAACTTCTCTAATGGTTTTGGTTATCTGTAAATCCACATCAAGTCCTACAAGAATTCTTATATTTTTGTCTTTGAGGTTATCAGATAATTCTACATATCCTGAAAAATAAAAGTAACCGACCAAAATATCAACCGCATCGGTCTTTGGAAGAATGCCGTTAATAATATCTGAAAGGAGCTTTTCTTGATTTGTTATAAAACAACTTTTCATGTTTTTATTAAATTTCATTTACAACAATAGGTATTTGCCTTTTATCGCCAATTCAGAATAAAAAAGCGGTTCTCTTTTTTCCAAACGACAAAACACCGTGCATTGTCGTATTAATTTCGTTATTAGCCGGAATAGACTTTGCAAAGGTAAGGATTTATTCTAATAATTTTGCATTTCAAAATTTATTTTATCTATTTGTATATTAATCATTTATATTTATTAAGTTTTTCTAAGTCATACTATTTGTTCATGGTGGTTCAAGGTGTAAATGAGTTTCTTCATTGTAATGGGTACAACATTTTGCAAAAAACCGAACGCCACCACACTAAACAAAAAAAATACCAACGTTGAATGATGATCAACCATAAGCGAATTGGAGCGGCAAAAAATAGAGTGGTTTTATATGTAATGTATTTATATTCAATAGAATTAAACAAAATCAGCCTTATGGTTTTCCATAAAAAAAGCAATTTTTATGAATATAAGATAGGATAAGGCGCATTTTATTTTTTTCACATCTATCTTTACAAAAACAATTACTTTTGCCGCCCAATTTTTTGATTATGAAAAAAGTATTATTTATCGTAATGTTTACCTTTTCTGTTGTCATTCTTTTCGCACAGCAGATTCAACAAACCTATCATTTTAACCAATATTCAATATCACAAAAAGAAGATTATCAATTGGTCTTATTGGACAATTGTTTCAATTCAGCCGAAGTGGGTTCTCCCATGATTCCTTGGCAAACCGTGTCAATTTTATTGCCACAGCACACGAAAGCAATGTCAGTTTCTATTGAAAAAAGCAATCCTATAACGCTCAATCAATCACTTATACTTTACCCGATGCAAAAAAATGCACCGATTTCTATAGGAAACTCAGGCATCTTTGAAAAAAATCAAACAGTTTATCAAAGCAATGCCGTTTATCCTACCAAAGATTTAGGAAAATTTAGTACACAATATCTTCGCGGTTTTGGTTTTGCTCAAACAGCATTTTCGCCGGTTGAATATATTCCCAATAGCGGAAAAGTGATCATTTATCAAGATGTGGTCATTACGATTACTTATGAAAATAGCAATGAATGTCAAATCATTCCAAGTAATAATGCCGAGGTTTTAAAAATCGTTAAAAGAACGGCACAAAATCTGGAAGCCCTTCCCTCCTACTCTATGACGCAAAAATCAGATAATGATTATGAAATCTTGATAATTACCGGTGCTGATTTTGTCAACAATTTCAACGATTTAATTGGAATGTATCTTAAAAAAGGGTTACGCTCTGAAGTTAAATCGGTGAACGATATTTATTCAGAAATGACGGGTCGCGATAATCAAGAAAAAATCCGTAACTATATTATTCAAGAAGTCAACGAAAGTCAAATTTTGCATGTGATTTTAGCCGGTGATGTCGATGTAGTACCTTATCGTGGATTTTATTGTACGGTTCAATCATCTTCTGTTTATGAAGATAACAATATTCCTGCCGACCTCTATTTTTCGGCTTTAGATGGAACATGGAACGATAATAACAATAATAATTGGGGTGAAATTGGTGAAGATGATTTATTACCCGATATTTCGGTAGGTCGTATGTGTTTCAGTAATGCAACAGAATTGCAAAAAATGATTCATAAATCAGTGAGTTATCAAATGGCTCCTGTGATGAATGAGTTGAAAAAAGTGCTACTTGCCGGTGAATGGATGTATGATAATCCTTTAACTTACGGTGGCGATCAATTAGATATGCTCATCGGTTATAAAGACGAACACGGCTACATTACAGACGGAATTCCTACCACACACAACATTGAAAAACTTTACGACCGCGATTTACCTTACGAATGGTCTTCAAGCGATTTGATGGAGTTGATGAATCAAGGATGCACTTTTCTTAATCATGCCGGACACTCCAATTGGAATTATGTAATGAGAATGTCAAATTATGACATTTACAACGAAAATTTCAGTGCAGTAAATGGTATCGATCATAATTATTCTGTCATGTATTCACATGGTTGTATTGCCGGTGCTTTTGACGAAAGCGATTGTATCGGAGAGATGATGACCAAAATTGATAATCTCGCTGTTGCCGTGTTTTTCAATTCGCGTTACGGATGGTTCAACGAAGGACAAACAGAAGGTCCGTCATTACATATCAATCGCGAATTTTGCGACGAAGTGTATACGCAAAACAATACCAATTTGGGAACGGCACATTATCTTTCAAAAGTGGCCACAGCACCTTTTGTAAACGCGCCGGGGCAATGGGAAGAGGGTGCATTACGTTGGTGCTTTTATGATTGTAATTTGTTGGGAGATCCTGCTTTACAAATGTGGACAGATGATGCTGTCATTCCGACTGCACAATTTGCAGATTATATTTTGGAAGGACAAACAGAATTGCAAATACACACCAATGCTAATGCAACTATATCATTAATTATTGATAACCAATTAATGGCAACAGGCGTTGCAGATAATAACGGAAATTTACTGCTCACCTTCTCTCCTATTGAACCTTTTACCGAAGGTAATATTTGGGTATCGGGAATCAACGTTCTTCCTACGGCTTTTCCGTTGATTTTCAACGGTGAAACGCCTTGCAATCCGCCAACATTAACCGTTTCAAAAGATGAATCGCAATTGGCATTTTTGTTAACATGGAATCAAATACCTAATGCCGCTGAATACAAAATTTATAGAGACGGAACATTTTTGACCACATCAAATGTAGAATTTTTAGATACCGAAATTGAAATAAATACCGAATATTGTTACACGATTACATCCATTTGTGAAACAGAAGAATCTGATCCGTCAGATGCTGTATGTGCAACGTATGATTATGAATGTTCCGCTCCGATCAATCTTGTTGCAACAGCAGTAGAACAAGATGTTTTATTAAGCTGGACGGCATCATCTGATGATAATAACTTTGAAATTTATCGTAACGATGAGTTGATTGAAACTATTTCGGGAAGCACCAACTTTGAAGATAAAGATTTGGCAGAAGGAACCTATTGTTATAAGGTAAAAACGATCTGTCCTTATTTAGAATCGGAATTTTCAAATGAATCATGTGCGAATATTTCAACGATTGGAATTGCGGAAGGTTTGATAGCCGAATTTTCAATATTTCCAAACCCTGCCAAAGAAAATATCCGAATTTTGATTCCAAATCTTAAAAATACTTTAGATTTATCGATAATAAATATCACCGGAAAAGTTGTTAAAACTTCTAAAATTACAGAAAAATCAATGCAAATCAATGTATTAGATTTACCTCAAGGTGTTTATATTCTTAAAATATATGATAATCAAATGATTATATCAAAGAAATTGATTATTCAATAAACAAAGTATTTTGTTTTTGTATTGTAAATAATTGAAATTTAAATAATTATAATATTAATAAACGTTTTTGAGGAGGCGAAATACCAAAAATTGAAAAATTTGTAGTTAATTTGCACCTCAAATTTTTAAAAGTAGAATTATGTCAGAAATTGCTGAAAAAGTAAAGGCTATCATCGTTGATAAGCTGGGCGTGGATGAAACTGAAGTTAAAAACGAAGCTAGTTTTACCAACGATCTCGGTGCAGATTCATTAGACACCGTTGAGTTAATTATGGAATTTGAAAAAGAATTTCAAATCTCAATCCCTGATGATCAAGCCGAAAAAATTTCTACAGTAGGCGATGCTATTGCCTATATTGAAAATAACACACAAAACTAATTTCATTTTAGCGAATGAGATTGAGAAGAGTTGTAGTAACTGGTTTAGGCGCACTGACCCCAATTGGAAATAATGTTTCAGATTTTTGGAACGCACTTATCAATGGGGTCAGTGGCGTTGGACCTATTACCAAATTTGATGCATCCAATTTTAAAACACAATTTGCATTTGAAGTAAAAAACTTTAACGCAACTGATTTTTTTGACAAAAAAGATGCAAGAAAGCTTGATCCCAATACGCAATTTGGAAAAGTTACCGCTGAAGAAGCGTTCAAAGATGCCGATTTAGGTAATGCAAAAATTAATTTAGACCGATGTGGTGTTATTTGGGGATCGGGAATTGGTGGATTGCAAACCTTTGAAGAAGAAATTGTTCCATATATAATGGAAGGACATGGCGTTCCTCGTTTCAGTCCTTTTTTTATTACTAAGATGATTGCTGATACCACGGCAGGTCATATTTCTATGCAATATGGTTTCTGTGGTCCCAATTTTGCTACAGTGTCAGCCTGTGCGTCTGCTGCTAACGCAATTGCAGATGCTTTCAATTACATTCGTCTTAATAAAGCTGATTTATTTATTTGTGGAGGATCAGAAGCAGTGATTACAAGAGTAGGAGTGGGGGGCTTTAATGCTCTTCGTGCATTATCTTGTCGTAATGATGATTATCAAACAGCTTCTCGTCCTTTTGATAAAGATCGCGATGGTTTTGTATTAGGTGAAGGAGCCGGTTCTCTCGTACTTGAAGATATGGATCATGCTTTAAGACGTGGAGCCAAAATTTATGCAGAAATTGTTGGTAGCGGTCTTTCAGCAGATGCCTATCATATTACAGCCCCTCATCCTGAAGGTTTAGGCGCTCGAAAAGCAATGCTTTCTGCATTAGCCGATGCCAATCTCAAACCAACAGATATTCAGCATATTAATACACACGGAACATCAACGCCCCCGGGCGATTTAGTGGAAGCAAGAGCCATTGATGATCTGTTAGGTGATCATAGAAAAAATGTATATATCACCTCTACAAAGTCAATGACGGGACATCTTTTAGGAGCATCGGGAGTTGTAGAAGCTATCGCTACTTTATTATCGGTCAAAAACGATATCGTTCCTCCTATTATCAACCATTTTACCGATGATCCGGAAATAGCTCCACTGAATTTTGTTTATCATCAGGCGAAAAAAGCTACTATTGACGTTGCACTTTCCAACACCTTTGGTTTTGGAGGTCATAATGTATCATTAGCTTTTAAAAAGTTTACTTTATAACTTTATCTTTGAATTGGTGGAAGCACCTCTTTTCTCTTTAATTCAAATTTTCAAGCCCTGGTTTTTCTGCCTTTCATATTAACAATAATCAAATCCATAGAAATTATTTTTAAATTAAAAATATTATTGTTGTTCTATTAATTATCAAAAAAACGGAACTTTAATTGAAGATGAATATTGTGTAAAACATTGTAAATCAGCACTTAATATATTTATCCTTGTTAATAGGCATCAATCATCAAGATTTTAATAGTACTCAAATTATAACGACATTTTTTATTTAAAACATCAATATTTTGTTTTCAAAGCTTTTTTTATCTCGCTATTTTTCAAAAGATAAATTGTTATACGAAAAGATAAAATCTATTTATGGCTTCTATCCTCGTAATATTTTTTTGTATAAATTAGCTTTACGTCATCGGTCGGTTGCCATAGAAATTAACTCCGGGATCAAAGTTTCAAACGAGCGTTTAGAATATCTCGGTGATGCTGTTTTAGGCTCTATTGTTGCCGATTATCTTTTCAAAAAATTTCCGTTAAAAGGAGAGGGATTTTTGACTGAAATGCGTTCAAAAATCGTCAGCCGAGAATCATTAAATAAATTATCCATTACCTTAGGCTTAGCCGACTTAGTTCAATATAATACAGAAAACAATTGTCAATCAAAAAGTATGTTAGGCGATACTTTTGAAGCGTTAGTTGCTGCTATTTATTTGGATAAAGGATACAAATTTTGTCAATCAATACTGATTAACAATATTATGTTAACACATTTCGATATCGAAGAATTGATTTCGTATCAATTAAACTATAAATCAAAGTTATTGGAATGGTCACAACATAATAAGAAAAAATTGGAATTTCGTTTAATGGATACATCGATGAAAGGAAAGAAAAAAAATTACAAAGTGACTGTTTTTGTGGATAATACAGAGTTGGCCACCTCCTTTGATTTTAGTATCAAAAGTGCCGAAAAAGCTGCTGCTGCAAAATCGTGGGAAATATTGAGCGATACTTCCAATAGATTGTTTCCGGAAGCATCGCCGGCCATCATCAATGTATCCAAAAACTAATAATTTAAAACCCGATAAAATTAATATTGAAAATATGATTCATTTTTTTAACGAAAATATTTCTTATACCATTCGCCACAAAAACAATATCAAAAAATGGTTAACAGAAGCTATTATTCACGAAGGGTATCAATGTGGCGAAATAAGTATTATTTTATGTGATGACGCATATCTTGTTCCTTTGAATCAACAGTATTTAAATCACGATACACTTACCGACATTATCACCTTCGATTATTCAGAAAAAGAGCTGATTTCCGGCGATTTGTATATTAGTTTTGAGCGCGTTAAAGAAAATTCATTGCAATACTCAGAAAATGTTTATAATGAATTACTTAGGGTAATGGTTCATGGTGTTTTACATTTATGCGGCTATAAAGATAAAACACCGAAAGATGAAAAATTAATGCGTGAAAAAGAAAACGAAAATCTCTCTAAATATTTTTCTAACAACAACTTATAAACATTCTTTCACGTGAAACATAAATCCTTTTTCAACGATTACGATGTTATTGTGGTAGGAGCGGGTCATGCCGGATGCGAAGCTGCCGCTGCCGCTGCACGTCTCCATTGTTCTGTACTTTTAATTACGATGGATTTGAGCAAACCGGCAATGATGTCGTGCAATCCATCAATGGGTGGCGTGGCAAAAGGACAAATCGTTCGCGAAATTGATGCGTTGGGCGGATTATCGGGCATTGTAACAGATGCCTCTATGATTCAATTTAGAATGCTTAATCGATCAAAAGGACCTGCTATGTGGAGCCCGCGTGCTCAATGCGATCGCATGCTTTTTTCCGCCAATTGGCGAAAACAATTAGAATCTATTCTCAATATAGACTTTTGGCAAGATGCCGTTACCGAAATTTTGTTGGAAAACAATCGCATCAGCGGTGTGAAAACAGCATTGGGTTTAATCATAAAAGCAAAAGCGGTTATTCTTTCTAACGGTACCTTTTTAAACGGAAAAATTCATATTGGATTAAATAATTTCACAGGAGGTCGATTAGGCGATGCTGCTAGTTTTGGTTTAACAGAAAATTTGAAGGATTTTGGTTTTGAAACAGCACGATTGAAGACGGGAACTCCGGTGCGTGTTGATGGAAGAACCATCGATTTTTCGAAGATGCAAGAACAAAAAGGTGATGAAAATCCGGAACATTTTTCGTTTTTAAAAACACCATCGCTGAAAGAACAACAAAGTTGCTGGTTAACATGGACAAATAACCAAGTGCACGAGATTTTACGTAGCGGATTTGAAGAAAGTCCGATGTTTACCGGACGTATTCAAGGCACCGGACCTCGTTATTGTCCTTCGATTGAAGATAAAATCAATCGTTTTGCAGATAAAGATCGGCATCAACTTTTTTTGGAACCGGAAGGTTGGAATATTCAAGAATATTATGTTAACGGTTTTTCCTCTTCGCTCCCCGAAGATATTCAAGTTGCGGCTTTGCGTTGTGTACCCGGATTCGAAAAAGTAAAAATATTAAAGCCCGGATATGCTATAGAATATGATTATTTTTCGCCTTTGCAACTCAAAAACACATTAGAAACAAAAATTATTCCACAGCTCTATTTCGCCGGACAAATCAATGGAACGACGGGATACGAAGAGGCAGCATCGCAAGGATTAATGGCGGGCATCAATGCCGCTCTAAAAATTCAAGAAAAAGAACCTTTTGTTTTAACACGATCGGAAGCATATATTGGTGTTTTAATTGACGATTTGATTACAAAAGGCGTTGACGAACCCTACAGAATGTTTACCTCGCGCGCTGAATATCGGATTTTATTGCGACAAGATACTGCAGACATTCGATTAACGCCCCGTGCTTATGAAATAGGTTTAGCATCTTCGGAGCGTATGAAAAGAGTGGGAGAGAAGCAAGAAAAAGCGCAGATGATTCTGAATTTTTTTAATGAAACTAAAGTTGAACCGAAAATCATCAATCAATTTTTAGAATCAGCAGATACAACACCTATTCCGGAAAAAACCACATTGGCATCGCTGTTACTTCGTCCACAGTTGTCGTTAAAAACGTTAAAAGATCCATTGCCGAATATTACAGAGTTTTTGAATAATTTGGAAGCCGATGAAGAAATTGCCGAGGCTGCCGAGATTTTGTTGAAATACGATTATTACATTCAACGCGAAAAAGAAATTTCTGAAAAACTCATGAAATGGGAAAACGTTTCATTGCCGGAAACATTGGACTATTTTTCAATTCACACCCTTTCTATTGAAGCGCGCCAAAAATTATCAAAATATCATCCGCAAACTTTGGGTCAGGCATCGCGCATCAGCGGAGTCAGTCCGGCCGATATTCAAGTGTTGATTATTTATTTTAGCAAAAACAAAAAATGTTTCATGTGAAACAATTTTAATAATAATTTTTACCGACAAGTAAAAACACGATAAAACGGTTTTATTTCGCGATTTTTAAACTTTTGATGGAATTAGATAAAATGCCTTTCCGACGACACGATCGTTGAAATTTCGTCAAATATAAAGGTTGTTTTTGACCGGTTGATTGCCAAAATTATTAAATAAACCATTAAATCATTAATAAAATTATGAAAAAATTTGCCATTATTCTTTCAGGTTGCGGAGTTTTTGACGGATCAGAAATTCATGAAACAGTAACCACACTTTTAGCGATTAAAAAATATAAATCCGACTATCAAATTTTTGCACCCGATTATAATCAAACGCAGGTTATTAATCATATTACGGGACAAGAGATGGATGAAAAGAGAAATATTTTAATAGAATCGGCACGTATTGCTCGTGGCAATATCAAAAATTTGAATGAATATCAACCGGAAAATTTTGACGGAATTATCTTTCCCGGAGGTTTTGGCGTAGCCAAAAATTTTTGTGATTATGCCTTCAAAGGTGTTGAATGTCAAGTAAATACGGAAATAGTAGAGGCTTTGCAAAAAACGATAAAAGCAGAAAAACTTATTGGTGCTGAATGTATTTCGCCGGTGATGATTGCGGCTGTTCTTAAGGGCGCTACAGTTACCATTGGTACCGATTCAACAACCGCCATGCATATTGCTGCATTAAATGGTAAACATGTTAATGCTCAACATGATGATGTCGTTTATGACCCGAAATTTCGACTTTTTACGACACCTTGCTATATGAATAGCCAAGATATTTTGCAAGTTTGGGAAAGTGCAGAAGCTATGGTGAAAGCAATGGTGGATTGGAAAGAAAAGTAAGATTAATTAAAAAATAATTCCTTTTTAAAGCATATTAATGGAAAGATAGAAAGACAATTTCAAAGTTGGAATAAATTCAATGAAAGTATGTTTCATACTATTCATATTTTACCTCTTTGATCATTTTACCCTCTTCATTAAAAAATTTCCAAGTTCCGATCCGTTGACCATCTTTATAATTTCCGGAATAATATAAAGCACCATTTTCGTGATAAACTTTGGTGATTCCGTCACGTATGCCGGCTTTGAATTCACCTTCAGACCAAAGTTTTCCATCTTCACGCCAGCTTTTCCATAAACCATCGCGTTCATTATTTTTAAACGAACCCTCAATACGAATAATTGGACTTGAAGGGTAATATTCGCGAAGCATGGCCAAAGTTGAATCGTTGTTATGAACATTGTAATAATAAACCAAGCGACGAGATCCGTCTTCGTGTAAAGTTTGAATAACTTCTGTATAGTTGGGTTGACAACCAATCAACGATGCTGCGATAAAGCAAAAAAACAATAGTTTTTTCATTGTATATTATTGTTATTTAATAATTTATCAAATAATGATAATCCATTTTTTCAAAGCACAAAATTACATTTATATTTTAGAATTGATCAAAAAGAAATTATAGAAAATAAATTTTATTCCAATAAAAGTAGCATGTAAATATTTGTTGGTTCATTAATTAAAAAACTTTACCTTTGCACCCCTTTAATTTTTAGGGGATTAAATATTTTATTTTTCTTAATATGAAAAAATTAGCAGTTGTAGCGTTCGGCGGAAACGCTTTATTGAAAAGCGGTCAAAAAGGAACCATCGATGAACAAGAACTTAATGTACATGAAACTTGTTCACATTTAATGGAATTAATTAAGCAAGATTATAATATTGTCATCGGCCATGGCAACGGACCTCAAGTGGGTAATGTTTTGTTGCAACATGATGCCGGCGAAAAAATGTATAGCGTTCCCAAACTTCCTTTAGATATTTGCGTTGCCGAAACACAAGGTTCCATCGGTTATATGATTGAACAACAAATGAAAAACGTGCTTCGTAAAGAAAAAGTAGAAAAAGATGTTATCACGTTGATTACACAAGTTTTAGTTGATAAAGATGACCCAGCTTTTCAAAATCCGACCAAACCGGTAGGACCTTACTACCCGAAGGAAGAAGCCGAAAAAATTCATGCTGCCACAGGCGATATTTTTGCTGAAGATCCGCGCGGACGCGGATGGCGTAAAGTGGTCGCTTCACCCAAACCCGTTCATATTTCTAACAAACGCGCTGTTGAAACGTTGGCACGCGAAGGAATGATTGTCATCACTGTTGGCGGTGGCGGCATTCCCGTATTCAATGTTGAACCAGAAAAAGTACAAGGTATTGATGCTGTTATTGATAAAGACTTGGCATCGTCAATGTTAGCACAACAAATCAACGCAGACGAATTTTATATTTTGACCGATATTCCCAAAGTTTGTATCAATTTTAATAAACCCGACCAAAAAGAGTTGGATGTGATTACAGTGGCAGAAGCCGAGAAATATTTGGCAGAAAAACAATTTGCCGAAGGAAGCATGGCTCCGAAAGTGCGTGCCGCAATCCAATTTGTTAAAAACGGCGGTAAAAAATGTGTTATTACCGAAGCTGCTTCCTTACATATTGCAGGTTGCGGAACCCAAATCATTGCATAATCAATTCTTTATAATAATAAATCTAAAAATCGTAAATCAATAAAGTTATGGCTTTCAATTTAAGAAACAGAAATTTTTTGAAGTTATTAGACTTCACACCTACCGAAATCAAATTCTTCTTGGACTTGGCTGCTGATTTGAAAAAAGCAAAATATGCAGGTACCGAACAACCAAGATTAAAAGGCAAAAACATCGCCTTAATTTTCGAAAAAACATCTACTCGCACCCGTTGCGCTTTTGAAGTGGCAGCTTTGGATCAAGGTGCTCATGTAACCTATTTAGGCCCAACCGGTTCACAAATCGGCGTCAAAGAATCGATGAAAGATACCGCCAGAGTTTTGGGACGTATGTTTGACGGCATCGAATACAGAGGTTTTGGACAAGCTATCGTGGAAGAATTGGCTGAATATGCCGGTGTTCCCGTATGGAATGGTTTAACCAACGAATTTCATCCAACGCAAATTCTTGCCGACTTTTTGACCATGCAAGAACATGTGGACAAACCGTTAAATCAAGTTACATTTGCTTATATGGGCGATGCTCGGTTTAACATGGGCAACTCGTTGATGGTTGGCGGCGCAAAAATGGGAATGGATGTTCGCATTGTAGCTCCAAAAGGATTGCAACCGGATGCAAAATTGGTGAAAACTTGTAAAGAAATCGCCAAAGAAACCGGAGCAAAAGTTACCGTTACAGACGATGTAGAAAAAGGCGTTAAAGGTTGTGATTTCCTTTATACTGATGTATGGGTTTCAATGGGAGAACCTGCTTCTGTTTGGGAAGAACGCATCAAATTATTGTTGCCTTATCAAGTCAACAAAAAAGCGATGGAATTGACGGGCAACAAAAACTGCAAATTTATGCACTGTTTACCGGCATACCACAATTTGGAAACACAAGTCGGAAGAGACGTTCATAAACAATTTGGATTAGAATCGTTGGAAGTTACCGAAGAGGTTTTCGAATCAAAGAACTCCATTGTTTTCGACGAAGCAGAAAACAGAATGCACACCATTAAAGCTGTGATGGTTGCCACTTTGGGTTGCTAATCAATTGGTTTTTAATAAAAAATAAAAAAGGTTTCCAATCGGAAACCTTTTTTTGCGTTTTATTAAAGATGGTTTTAATCTTCTTGTTTACGAATAAAACACGGCAATAGTTCCATATCTTCACACACTTTCATGGCTTCCAACAAAACACGATCGGTAATAATTTGTTGATGCCATTTTTTATTACGTTCGACAATGGTAGTATCTTGTTCAATATTGGATGTTTCAGCTGATAAAATGACAGCATCAATATTTAATGTATCTTTTCCCAGATTTTTAAATTTATCGGCTTCTGCGTTGGAATTTTTGATAAAAACATCATAATCTTTATATTTTAAAGGATAAATGGTGTTATCACGCACTTTTTTTAATCGTTTTGCATTTTCATCCATTTTGATAAAGAATGAATCTGCAGCCATTCTTTTAAGGCTTCTATCGATGATAGGAGTCCAGTCGCAGGAACCATTTTGCCACAAGTCGTAATCAGCTGCCGGCATTTCGCTCCAAGCCAAAGGATTGTCCAATTCACGTTCACCATAATCGATATATTTATAAATCGATGTTACCGGAATATCGGGGGTTACACCTAACAATTGTGTAGAACCGCCGTTGATTCTATAAAATTTTTGGAGTGTAACTTTAACTGAACCAAGTGGTTTAATATCATCCGCACCCATTACCATAGGATCCAAATCTTCGAAACGTTGAACAGATCCTTTGCCGAAAGTGGTAGTTCCTAAAATGATGGCTCTTTTATAATCTTGCATGGCGGCGGCAAAAATTTCGGAAGCGGAGGCTGACGATTGATTGACCATTACCACCAACGGACCATCATAAACAACGCCGTTGTTTTTATCGGGATAGGCGTTGGATGTTGTACGAGATTTGACTTGTACTACAGGACCAAAATCGATGAATAATCCGGCAATTTCTATACAATCGAATAATGAACCGCCGGTATTGTTGCGTAAATCTATAATAATGCCTTTCACATTTTTATTTTTCAACTTCTCAACTTCGTTTTTCATATCCACCGAACAGCGCCGACCTTTAGGATCGTTGAAATTGGCATAAAACGAAGGAAGATAGATATAACCAAATTGGTCGCCGGTTTCTTTATCGGTAAGAGTCATTGATTTAGCGTAGGTTTCTTCAATGATCACCACATCGCGAATGATAGAAATTGTTTTTTGTGTTCCATCAATTTTTTGAACGGTTAGTCGCACTTCTGTATCTTTAGGACCACGCACTAATTTAACGGCTTTATCTAATCGCATATCGACAACATCGACGGGTTCTTCGTCTCCTTGGGCGACTTTCAAAATTTTATCATTCACCTCCAAATCACCCTGTTTCCATGAAGGGCTGCCCGGAACAATATCTACAACGGTAATATAACCGTCTCGTTGCGAAAGTGTAGCTCCAAT
>JAQUSR010000164.1 GCA_028710155.1 Bacteroidales bacterium
TATGAAAGAAGTCGTATATACACA
Source organism: Bacteroidales bacterium (assembly GCA_028710155.1). Taxonomy (GTDB): domain Bacteria; phylum Bacteroidota; class Bacteroidia; order Bacteroidales; family WRLA01; genus WRLA01. Next base: position 25 of record JAQUSR010000164.1, read on the forward strand.
TTATCCCGACAGCTTGTTACCGTTTTATCTATATCAGCAACCCTATTGGGATAAAATTCCGATGAAAAGAACCATTGTTCCGCTACATCCATTCAAAGAGACGCAGTTGCCTCCCAATGTCAGAAAAAAATTGATGCATATACCGATAAAGTTCAACGATTATCCGGATTTGCAAGTTGCCGAATTCTTCTATTCCAAAACGAGTAGTTCATTTTCAGAATGTGAAAATATTGACAAGGCTTGTTATTGCCAACTGCCAAAATCAAACGGGGAGATGGCTTACTTCTGTACAGATATATTTTGTTTCTCATCAAAGACGATTCCCCCAACCTGCAAAAAATGTAGATTTGATTGTTCTTATTTATGGAATAAAGATTCTAAACAAAAGAGAGTGTCGTGTGATCGTTTGTCGCCTGAACATTATTCTTTTACTCCCACTGTAGCAATTATTTCCGACAGAGATGTTGTTTGGCATCATAAAATGTTGGAATGGGATTTTTTTAGATATCTTTTTGTGCTGCCGCTTATTATGGTTTCTTCAAAAAGAATTAGTTATGATGAGTCACTATTTTCAGTTCTTTCCGATGAAAAGATAGAAAAACAATTTAATAATTGCCGCAGTATGTTTGAGCTTCAATTGAATTATCACTTCCCGTATGCATTGATTTTCAACGAACAAATAAAAAAATTCTTAGCAAAGCACTACGAACTGACAGATTCGGAAATCACCATTGACCAAAAGACATACCGCTATTTTATGCACGAAAACATAGAAGCCGACATGCAAGAGATTCTAACATTAGCACAGCAACCTTATCGAGGTCAAAAGGTGCCATACATTTTGAGCAAAAAAGAGATGAAAGCGTTGAAACAAAAAGAAAAGAAGCAAAGCAATGAATGAAATAGAAATGCTTTCGATAGACTCTTTTTTTACACTTTTCTGTGTATTCAAATAAATATTTGATAATCAACACTTAATAAATGTAAAATTAAAAATCAATAAATAGAAATGCTCGTTTTTTACGGGCAAACAATGGTACATAAAAATAACAGAAACATTAACAATTAAAAAAAAAGAATTATGAAAAGAATTACAGTTTTATTAGTAGTATTTGCATTTTTTCTTTCTTCTTGTGCAAAGAAAATTGATGCTTCCAGTGAAGAAACTATGCAATCGTCAATTGAAGAAATTATGAAATCATTAGATGACGAGAAGAAAGAAAAATTTGAAGAGTCGCTGCAACTTATTATGTTTCAATCGATTGACTTTGATGAATTGTTGCAAGATGGAGGGACGGATAATACATTTTCAGGTATGAAATCCAAAGTTGATGGTAAAACAGCTGATGACATTATCGCAGAAGGCGAAAAAATTCAAGCTGAAATTGAAAGGCAGAAGAAAGAACAAGCTAAAGGAGAAATTGAGGAGCTGTATCAGAAAATGGGACAAGCGAAAAAAGACAAATTAATGCTTGCAAAATTTGAGGTCAAACGTGCAAGATTTTACAAGAGAAAAGACACATATCTTGAAATCGAAGAACCTATTATTGAGCTAACTGTAATGAATGGGACTGATAAAGCTGTATCAAGAGCATATTTCACCGGTACTTTAGCAAGTCCAAATAGAAGTATTCCATGGATAAAAGATGACTTTAATTATGAGATTTCAGGTGGGCTTGAACCGGGAGAGGAAGTGACTTGGTATTTAGCACCTAATATGTTCAGTGATTGGGGAGATGTAAACGCACCTAAAGATGCGATTCTTACAATCGAAGTAAAGCAACTTGACGGAGCAGATGGAGAAGAAATGTATTCAGTAAATTGTTTTGGCGAAGATGAACAAGAAAGACTTAAAGAATTACTTGCAAATTACCCTGAATTCCAAAAAATAATGTAGCACTCTTACTTTATTACCTTAAAAATTTGTATATCGAGTCAATTGATCCATAGCGTTATGCAGTTTTTGCGACACAATTTATGTGTCGCAAAAATTGTGATAACTTAAATTGAATAAATATAATGTTCTGGCTAATCAATTGATTAATTCAGAAATAGATGACAAACAAAACAAATGATACTAATGATTCTCAAAAACATCAGTTTGATATAAGGCGAAAAAAAAGAAAAGAAGCGAAGAAATGAATAAGATAGAAATGCTTTCGATAGACTTGTCGAACTACTGCAGCAAGCAATGCTCGTTCTGCTACAACCACAGCCACCATGAGGGTAACGTAGATTGGCAGACCGGCGAGATTATAGCTTTTGCTAAAGATTGTATTGTCCACGGAGTGAGAGCCATTTCGTTGGGCGGTGGTGAACCATTTGAATACCCAGGCATATTTGAAGTGATAAAAGCTCTTCAGCCGCTTGCTTACCTTTCTATTACTACCAACGGGTTACCGCTTGAACATGCGGAGGTTTGGCAGCAACTTGAGGCTTGTCGCCCCGACAAAATTCACGTGACCATCCATTTTCCCGACAACGCTACCGAGGTGGCGCGTGTAATTTCGTTGATAAAACGCCTACAAAGCAAAACCGACATCAAACCCGGTGTAAACCTGCTGGTTTCGGCAAACACGATAGAATATTGCAAAAACGTATTCTCTCAATTACGAAACATTCTCTCGCCGGAACAAATCATATTAGTGCCGCAGCGTTTTGCCAACACGCCTACGCCTGCACAATTGTCGTCGGTTAGCGGAGGGGAACCTTTTCAAAGTCCTTCGTGCTTGTTGCAGTGCACTCGCCCGCAAAACTTTGCTTCCGTTTCGTGGGACAAGCGCGTTAATTCGTGCAGTTTTGCCGGTGGAAAAGAGAAACTGACTTCGCTCGATTACAACGGGCTTTCCGCAGCCTTAGACAGGGTGAAATTCGGCAGTTGTTTGCCTTCGAAAAACTAAATTGTGCTATTCTCGCGCGCCTTTAAATCCCTAAAATCGTCAAATAGAACATCGATAACCAAATTTTCAGGTATCAAATCTCTTTTATTCAGAAAGTCCGGAATATTTACAGATTTGCTTTCGCAGTCTTTGTAATTTTTCTATTTCATAATCAATGCCATTCAAAATGGTTTGCAGAGCGTCTTTATTTACGTTGTCGGATACTTTTATGCTTTGCAAACGACAGCAACCTAGAAAGACATTCTCTCCAATTTCTGTGACAGAATCGGGAATATTGATACATTCCAAATTGCTGCAACCATTAAATGCATCAAATCCAATGGACGTTACCGAATCGGGAATAGTTATATTTTTCAGACTGGTGCAATTAGAAAATGCATCCATGTCAATTTTCGTAACAGAATTAGGAATATCGATACATTCCAAACTGCTGCAATCGGCAAATGCGCTATCTCCAATTACAATAACCGAATCGGGAATGGTGATGCTTTGTAAACTGCTGCAACCTTCAAATACGCCGTATTCAATTTTTGTAAGCGAATTGGAGATAGTAATGTTTTGCAAACTGCTGCAACCGGCAAATGCACCAACTCCAATTTTTATAACCGAATCGGGAATATTGATGTAGTCCAGACTTCTGCAACCATCAAATACGCTTTGTTCAATTTCTGTAACCGAATCGGGAATATCGATGTAGTACAAACTGCTGCAACCTGAAAATGCACAAACTCCGATTTTCATAACCGAATCGGGAATATTGATGTGCTCCAAACTGCTGCAACCGGAAAATACACCATCACCAATTTCCGTAACCGAATTGGAGATACGGAAGTGCGACAAACTGCTGCAATCGGCAAATACATTATTTCCAATTGTCGTAACCGAATCGGGAATGATTATCCTTTGCAGACGGTCGCAATTAGAAAATGCACCAACACCAATTTCTGTAACCGAATCGGGAATTTTGATGCTTTGCAAACAGCAGCAACAATTAAATGCATCATTTCCGATTGTCGTAACCGAATCGGGAATATTAATACTTTGCAAACGTCTGCAACCGGAAAATACGTTATTTTCAATTTTAGTAACCGAATAGGGAATGGTGATGCTTTGCAAATTGCTACAATCTTCAAATGCGTGTCTGCTAATTTCTGTAACCGAATCGGGAATGGTATATTCATCATGTTTGATTGAACTTCTCAGTAAAATAGTTTTATTTTTGTTGAATAAAACATCATGATCTGCACAATAATTTATATTGCTAATAGCTACTTTTATGCTTCGCAAACTACTGCAACCGGCAAATACGTTATTTTCAATTTTAGTAACCGAATAGGGGATAGTGATGCTTCGCAAACTGCTACAACCACTAAATCCTCCCCATCTAATTTCTGTAACAGAATCAGGAAGATTGATGCTTCGTAAACTCTTGCAACCATAAAAGGTGCATTTTTTAATTTCTGTAACAGAATTAGGGATAGTGATGCGTTGCAAGTTTCTACAACCGGAAAATGCGCTATCTCCAATTTCTGTAACCGAATCGGGAATGGTGATGCATTTTAAATCGACACAGCCTTCAAATGCGTGTTGGCTAATTTCCGTCACCGAATCGGGAATGGTATATTCAATTTGAT
>JAQUSR010000165.1 GCA_028710155.1 Bacteroidales bacterium
ATTTTGCGGGTTGTGAAGTGATTTTCTCTACAACAGGTTACACCGGTGCAGGCGGTTGCGAAATTTATATGTATAACAAAGATGCTCAAACCATTTGGAATGCCGTTTTTGAAGCAGGCAAAGAGTTTGACATCAAACCTGCCGGATTGGGTTGCCGCGATACTTTACGTTTGGAAATGGGTTTCTGCCTTTACGGACACGAAATCAACGATGAAACTTCTCCGATTGAAGGAGGTTTAGGTTGGATCACCAAATTTGTTGATGGCAACAATTTCATCGATCGTCAGCTCATGGAAGATCAAAAGAAAAACGGTGTTAAGAAAAAAGTGATTGGTTTTGAAATGATTGATCGTGGTATTCCGCGTCAAGATTACGAAGTAATGGATGCTGAAGGTAATGTCATCGGACACGTTTGCTCCGGCACACAAGCTCCATCGTTGAATAAAGGCATCGGAACGGCTCAAGTGAAACCGGAATTTGCCAAAAGCGGAACTGAAATTTTTATCAATATCCGCGATAAAAAATTAAAAGCTGTTGTAGTTAAAATGCCTTTCTATAAAGGATAAATCGAACACAGAATCAATAAAAAAAGCGTGCTGAGAGGCACGCTTTTTCGTTTACGGAAAGATTCTATTTTTTGATACTCAAAATCAATCCCAAAACAACGCCCAACAATGCAGCAAACAGCACTTGATAGTTGCCGGGCAATAGAAACGTAATGGTATGTGCCGGATACCAAAACAGCGGAATTGTTTTTTTGAAAACAAACCCGTATTGAATGTCCCAATTGATTTTGTGTGCCATGGTTTCTTGAATATGAAGCGGAGTGGCAAAAAATCCTTTCAGCGTTCCACCCGTTTCAGCAATATGAATGTCGGTGATTTTATGAAACGTCATAAAAATGGGAGCAAAGAAGGTGTTCATCAACACACTGATACAAAATGCCACCAACATTTTTCCCCAACCGATGGAGCCCGAAAACCATGTAGCCGCTTGTTCTAATCCCAAGTAGCTCAAAAAGCCGACTGTTCCGCCTTTGAAAATGATCATTGCCATGGCGATGCACATTCCTAAAACACCCCAAACCAACATTCGCGGCACGATGCCGAATCCCTTTTCCCAATAATGTCCTTTTTTAATGCGAAGTGCCAACATCTCACCAAAAGTGGCTAAAATGGAAAATTTAACAAAACTCATCAACATTCCGTGTGCTGCAGTCAGACGATTAAATTCGGCGATAGCACTCGGAATAAAAGCGAAAAATCCGATGACGGCAAGCACAATAATGAGGGTTACAAAATCTGATTTTTTCATAAATATATGATTATTAATTTTTTATACAATATAAAGCTATAAAACAGGTTGCAACACAATTTTATCAATTTTAATTCTCAAGAGTTCCAACGATTTGCATACTTCAGATGATTTTAACATCCATTCGCATTTTCCTTCTGATAGATTCATTGTTCCGATGTAGGCGGTTTGAAGCATACGATCGACCCCGGGCAAAATAGATTCAACAACTTGTTGCTGACACGAAAAACGATATTTTTTATCATCAAAATCAGGCAAATAGGTGACGAAAACATTAAACGTTCCGCCTTTTTCAACTTTTATATTCCACGATTTCCATGAATCGGCTTGTGTGGAAATATAACCTTCTGCATCAAAAGCGGCGTGTGTAATGGCATTGTTTTCTGTCAATATCAATGTTGCATCGGCATTTTGAGAAATATAGACAGGGTCCACTTGAATACTATTATCGGAGAAAGCTGCCACCACTGTCAATGGTCGAAGGGTGTTTTCCGGTAACAAAATTTCGATTCCTTGATTGATTGGATTGGTTTTCAGTATTTGTTGTGTATCGTTTAACAGATAGACTTTTTGAATCGGAGTGATTAAATTTTGGCAAGCAATGGAAGATGTAGATGTATCAAAAACAGTGAAGTACAATTTATTATCTTTCTGAGTACAACAAACATTTTCATTCAATTGCGAAAATGGAGAATGAGAAGTTTTGTAAATAGCTTCTTGATTTTGTTGTACGAAATGGCCGATTTTGTGTAAAACCGCTTTTTCGTAATCGATCACTTCTCCGTTTCCGTTAGGTCCAATGTTGAGCAAGAAAACACCGCCGTGCGAGATAGTTTGCATCAATCGTTGTATTTGACGTTGAGATTGTAGCGTAGTATCAATACGCGATTGCCACGAGCGATAGCCCCAAGTGCCGTACATCGAAGCAGGATTATCCCAAGCTAACATGCTGTATCCAACAACGTTTCCATTATCGGGCAACGTCAGATAATCGCCTTGATGGTTCATGATGCGACCGCTGACTAAACATTGGGGTTGCAACGATTTCACTACATTACGAAAGCGTTGACTTTGTTCGGGTTGTAGTAATCCCATATCAAACCAAATGGTTTCAATTTCACCGTAGTTCGTCAACAACTCAGTGAGTTGCTGTACGATACATTCTTCTAGAGCCGGTGTGATGATTTCAAGCGGACTATATAGTTGATTGACATGTTCCCTACAAGTTGTAGTTGTATCAACTTTACCACGTGGAATGCCTCCCTCGAAATGCCAATCAGGAAGAGAAAAATAAAGTCCCAATTTGATTCCGTGTTTTTGACAAGCATCCGCTAACTCTTTCACCACATCTTTTCCGTAAGGCGTGGCATCGACTACGTTATAATTAGTAGTTTTGGTTTTAAACTTACAAAAGCCATCGTGATGCTTGGTGGTGAATACGATATATTTCATTCCGGCATCTTTTGCCAACTGAACTACTTCATCGGCATCCCAAGCAGTAGGATTAAACTGTTGTGCCAATAATTCATATTCTGCAGCAGGAATGCGGGCATGATTCATGATTTGTTCTGCATAAAAAGGAACTTGTTCTCCTTTCCAAACACCTGCCGGAATCGAATACAGCCCCCAATGGATAATCAATCCGAATTTTTTGAATTGCCACAATAGAAGTGCTTCTTGTGTCGTTGAATCTATAGTATTAGTAGAAGGATTTGTACACGACATCGAAAATAATAATCCGACAAGTAGAAGATAATGGAACCGTTTCATATTTATTCTTTTATTAAAATGCAAAATTAGCGTTTCCCATTTTTGTATCAATGAGAAAAAAATTTTTTATTACACAAAAAAATGTACCGTTTGTTAGTAAAAATCTGTTGATGTAACACAAGTTTCATGTTCATCGCTAACATCAAAACGATACACTCTTTGATACATGAGCTGTTTGATATTTTTAAATGAAACTATATCAAGTTTTGTTGTTGTCATTAAATACATAGGAAGAATCAGTTTTTGTTCGGAGTAGGAGGGTTGCCAATATTCAAATTCATTGACAATCAATCCATGTCGTTGATAAAAGTTAATTCTACGTAAAGCTATTTCACTATCGGGAATTTCAACCTCCAAAACTATTTGTCCGGAATGTTCATTCATGAACGTATCTAAAATTTCTCCTCCGATACCTTGATTTCTATATTTCGAATCAATGGCAAAATGTTCGCAATAGATCAATGAAGAAAAATTCCAATAGCTGAAAATTCCGACCATTGCTGCATCATACAAAATGATTTGCATCACAAAACATGAATCTGAACGAGATAATAATTCAGCATAGGAGGGATGCTCAGTCATTGGAAAAGATTCGTTTAAAACTTTTTCAAAAAAAATATGCTGCTGTTGGTTGGTAATATTGATAAATCGGATCATCTTTTTTTTGTGCAAAAATAATATTTATAGCATAGTAATATCAATACAAACGTCTTTTGAGCAAGATGAGCTTCTAAAATCATCCTTTCGCTTTTGAAATGATTGTTCAGTTTATTTACCAAAAGGTATTAAGCGAAGGTTTTTCACAAAAAATTACAAAAAAAAGCATTAATGATGTTATTACCAAAAAAAGAATTTATTTTGCAAACAGTTTAAAAAAATAATTAAAAATCTATTCTTACAATGAAAGAATCTATTACACAAACATTTAGCATGACTACAATAAAAGTATTGTCGATGCTGATGATCGTTTTTTGTGCATTTTCAGTTCAAGCACAAAGCAGAGCCGATTTATTAACTGAGAGTTTTGATGGTACTTCAATGCCCGCAGGATGGAGCATTGTCGGAGCCGGACAAAGCAATTGGTCAATTTCTCCAACCAGTGAAGCCGGTGGATCACCTAACGAAGCTATGTTAGCTTGGGAACCACAATTTAATGGAATTTCTCGTTTAGTAACACCTTCTTTCGACCTTACAAATGTTGAAAGTGTCGTGGTTAGCTTTAAACATGGGCTTGATAACTATTCCGGTAGTCATACATTAGGCATTGCCACTTCGAGTGATGGCAGCAATTGGCACATCGGTTGGAGTCAATCTTTTTCACAAAGTGGTGCATGGACTGTCAATCAAGTGATTACTACCGAAGATATGGGAAATAACGAAGTACAATTCTGTATTTTTTACAACGGAAATTCATACAAGATTAATTACTGGTATTTTGATG
>JAQUSR010000166.1 GCA_028710155.1 Bacteroidales bacterium
CAGTCAATGTGATGATCAACAATATTGATATTACATCTTTGGCATCAGGAAATTACGAGTTGGTTGTAGAATTAAAAGATAGAAACAACCAATTGTTAGCCAAAAACATCATATTTTTCCAACGCTCCAATCCGAATATTCAATATGATACTCAAAGATTATCATCGTTACAAATTGCCAATAGCTTCGTAGCACAATATAAAAATTTGGACACTTTACGACAATTTGTTGCATTTATATATCCGAAAGCGACAGCGATAGAAAAACAATTTATTTTTCGACAAGCCAAAAATTGCGATTTGGAAACGTTACAACGTTTTTTCTTCAACTTTTGGTCGGAGCGAGATGCGATGAATCCCTACCGTGCATGGTTGGAATACAAAAAGATGGTAGATGTTGTCAATCACGAATATAAAGCGGTTGGAATGATGGGTTTTCAAACGGATAGAGGTCGTGTATATTTACAATACGGACCGCCTAATACCATTGTTGACAGAGAGTTTGATGCCGGAAGTAGCGGATTAGGTATCAACAAAGACGGCACCGAAGCCAACGATGGCGGAACCGTTCCCTATCAAATTTGGCACTATTATCAGCTATCTGACAATCAACGAAATAAACGATTTGTTTTTTCCAATCCGCACTTAGCAGCCAATAGTTACGATTTGATTCATTCTGATGCCAACGGTGAATTATATAATCCACAATGGCAATCGGAATTACAACGTCAAATATTTAAGTCAACCACTATCGATGAAAATGGAGAATTCAAAGGTGAATCGGGAGAATATTACAATGTTCCTTATTAATATTTGAAAAAATTTGATCATCGCATGAAAACGAAAGTAGCAGTAGTTATTTTAAATTGGAATGGTTCTAAATTTTTAGAGCAATTTTTGCCCAATGTATTAGAATATTCCAAAAATGAAGCTACCGTTTATGTAGCCGATAACGCCTCCACCGATAATTCGGTAGCATTGTTGCAGGAAAAATTTCCGGAAGTTAAATTAATCATCAATGCTCAAAATGGTGGTTTTGCTACCGGTTATAATCAAGCCTTATCACAAATTGATGCCGAATATTACGTATTGCTCAATTCTGATATTGAAGTAACACCCAATTGGATATCACCTATCATTCATTTAATGGAGGAAGACCCTTCCATAGCAGCTTGTCAGCCAAAAATTCTCTCCTATTTTAACAAGACACAGTTTGAATATGCCGGTGCTGCCGGCGGTTTTATCGATCATTTTGGGTATCCGTTTTGTCGCGGACGAATTTTTGACACTTTGGAAACCGATTTTGGACAATACGATGACATTAACGAAGTTTTTTGGGCAACCGGCGCTTGTTTGTTTGTCAAAGCTAAAGTTTATTGGGAAGCGGGTGGTTTGGATGATGATTTTTTTGCCCACATGGAGGAGATTGATTTTTGTTGGCGATTAAAAAATTTAGGTTATCGAATCATGTATTGCGGGCACTCTTACATTTACCATATCGGTGGCGGTACTTTACCAAAATCGTCAGCTCGCAAAACCTATTTAAACATTCGTAACAATTTAACCATGCTCTATAAAAACGTTCCACAAAATCAATTATTCATAGTTTTTATGGCTCGCTTTTTTTTAGACGGAATAGCGGCTATTAAGTTTATGATTTCGGGCGGCGTTAAAGATTTTTGGGCGGTAACTCGCGCTCACGCCAGCTTTTGGAGAACTTTTAAGCATACTCAAGAAAAACGAAAAAAATTACGCCATCATTTAGTGAGTTGTCTATATCAAGGAAATATTGTCAGTGATTATTATCTTGTCGGAAAGAAATTCTTTTCGGAATTGAAAACCAACAAGTTTTCCGGAGAAATGATGCAATAAAAAAGAAATTTATATGTCAACAAAAAAAGCAGGCGTTGCCTGCTTTTTTTGTTGACATACACTTTCTAAAACAGCAAGCGTAATCCTAACAAACAGCCCCAAGTGCTGGTAGTAGAAATATTTTTAAACCATTGTGCGTTTTCTTGAAAATCGTTAATATTATCCGCATTTAATTGATAAATCGGCTCATTATTACTATTGGTACCCTTGAATTTTAATAAAGAAATATTAGAGTTTGATTCGTTACCAAATCCATGAATTTGATAACAACCCCAACGAGAATTGAGTAAATTGCCAACATTCAACACATCGAGACTTAGTTGTAAAGTATAGCGACGTTGAGTACCAAAGTCTGAAAAAATATCTTGCAAAAAACGAATATCAAATCTATGCACCCATGGACCAATGAATCCGTTTCTTTCGGCATAATCGCCTCGATGTTGATTCAGATATTTGTTGGAAACGACAAAATTCCAAAATGCTTTTTGTTGTTCATCGGCACTCATCTCATCGGCATCGGCAAAAGAAATATCTGAAGCGTTTTGCGGAATATAGATTAAATCGGAGACATTGCCATCACCATTCATATCGTTGGAGTAGATGAACGAGTATCGACCTTGAGCCGAACCTTTATACACTAATGAAACAGAAAATGCCAAATTTTTAACATCTTCGATGCGATAGGTTACAGATCCCACAATATGATGCGGCACAGAGTATCCCGAATAGCTCAACGATGGTTGATTGAGACTATTGACAGACACATTATTCAAAAAACGAGATTTTGCCGATGTACCATAATTATCGCCCAAATTTTTGGCTACACTATATGTATAAGACACAGCACCGGAAATATTATAGGATAATTTCTTTTCCAATTGTGTTGTAATAGAATATTGATACCCTTGTGGAGCATTTGTAACAATCATGGCATATTTTACATTTTGATTGATTTTATTGTCAGCAATTCCTTCATCATTCCACCACGAATCACGTTGATCTGATCCGGAAAATGACTGTTGCGGTTGTTTTTCGTTCACATTCTGTTGAACAACAGCTTGTAAATCTTTTGAGAAAAGACCTTCCACTGTTAGCACAAAATCGGCAGGCAGTTTCCATTCAAAAGCGAGATTATTTCGCCAAACCATCGGCATTTTGAAATTTTTATCAACTTCGACAAAAGTAGACGGTACAACACCTTCGGCTTGTGAAGGAAATATAGTAGGATAAGCGGATAACAAAGAATGATAATCGGAAACAAACGGAATTTGTCCATCTGTTTTGATAACGGTGTTTTGAATCACTCCCGACAATGACGGCTGTTCGTTGAACCATACAAAAGGCAATAATCCGGAAAAAATTCCGCTGCCACCGCGCATTGTCATATTGATTTTTTCGGTAGGCATTTTCCAGTTAAATCCGACACGCGGTGATACCGAGAGTTTTGTTTGAGGCCACGCTCCAATATTCATTTGATACTCATCGGCAAACTTCAGTGAATCGATGGAAGGATTATCTTTAAGTTGATTGAAATAGAACGGTAATTCCAATCTAATGCCATAGGTCAACATGAAACGATCGTTGAATCGCCATTCATCTTGCAAATACAACGACCCCATTCCAAAATCCAAACGAAACATCGGTTGTTCTTCTTGAAAGCCGTAGGTTAAAGCAAAAACAGATGGATCGTTTCCTTGATAGAAATCGTCAGGATCATCAAAACGATAATAGCCCAAACCAAACATCCGATAATTGTTCAAGTAGCTCATATAGTTAAAAGATACGCCGGCAAGAAGAGTGTGTTTTCCGACATAATAACTAACATTATCTGTAACTTCAAAAATATTGTTGGTTAAATCGGTACCATAGCTGAAAGGTTCGTAACCGAAACTCATATAGGGTTTATTATCTTTCCAAATATCCACAAAAGGAAATAAATCGCTATTACTTTTTCGTTGACTTCGAATATGTGAATAATTGACCAACAATTTGTTGGAAATCTTTGTTCCGAAATTGCTATTCAACTCTGCTGTGATAGATCGAATAACATCGGCAAAACGATAATTGGTATTGGAAAAGGCAATAGACGAAGCACCATAACGTGTATCGGGAAGATTTCCTATGGGAGAGCTGAGCATATTCACTAATTGATCACTTTCAGAATGAACTTCGTTGTAACGAATAGAAAATTTGTGTTTTTTATGAATATTCCAATCGATGCGTGCCAAAATTTTGTAGTTGTCGCTTTTTAACGATTGGTCGTTTTGAAAAGAGCCTGCATCATATTGATATTGTTGCCACAAAAAATCTTTCATTGTTGTCAAATCGGATACAGATGTTCGCGAGATTTTGTGTGCAACATCGGAAACGCCATCGGCACTCGGCATCCACTCATTTCCGGGTAAGGTGTTAACCTCATATTCACCGCTGACAAAGAAGAATAACTTATTTTTGATAATTGGACCTCCAAAACGAGCTCCATAAAGTTGTGAATGGCGATTATTGGCATTGGCTACTACATTGTCGTCCACCAAATTACCGGTCAATGATTTGGGACGTATGAAAGAATAAACCGAACCTTGAAAACGGTTATCACCGCTGCGGGTAACCATGTTAATATTGGCACCCGTAAAATGCGATTGTCGGATGTCA
>JAQUSR010000167.1 GCA_028710155.1 Bacteroidales bacterium
CCACGCAATTTTAAACGGGTTTCTGTTTCAAAAGTAATTTTACTTTTATAGGTTTTTCCGTTTCCCGGGTTGTAGCCGCGACCGTTCCAACAATTTTTCTTTTCATCATACTCAAAGTTTTGTAAAACATCCATCCCAATTACAGAATGATTGTGCCAATATTTATTTGGATGTTTTTTGTCCGTTTTCGGCTTTCCGTTTTTGTCGAAAGGATTTTTCATCCAAACAATTTTTCCTGAGTAGGTTCCATCTGCGTTTTTGTAAATTTCGACTTGTGACTCCTCTTTGGTTTCCACGCCGATAGCATAATAAAATCCGACAATTTTGTCGGCTTGCGCTTGACAAAAAACACTGATTGTCAGTAACAATAATAAAATAATGGTAATTTTAGTCATCTTAGAAATGGCAATAGATTGTATGATGCCTTTATTTTAAGTTATTATGCTTTACAGAAATACCTTGCAAAGTATTATCTAACAGATAATCAAATGGATCTTTGTAGGTTTGATATTTTCTTTCTATAAAAAATGGAAATTCCAATCCTCTGATGAGCATCAACGACATATCCACTGCCGAATTAACTTCCAATTGGTCGATAAACTCTCCTTTTTGTTTTCCGGCAGAAAACATAGTGGTTAATTGCTCACGCTCCCATTTATCCAAATCAGAACGAAGTTCGGTTAAAAAGTCGAAATGCGAAATAAAAAAGTTCTCTAAATAATTTATCTTCAATGCTTCTAAAAGCATCGATGCAGAACTTCCCGATTCCATCCGTTGTCTAACATATTTTTTTATACGTTCAGTTTCTGTGATACCTATTTCAGTCATAATGGGCATTATTACGGCTTTCATCCGATTTAACTCTTCTCTAATCAATGTTTTAAATAGCTCTTCTTTACTTTCAAAATAGTAGTATAGCGAGCTTTTCGATTTGTGCGATGCCTTAGCGATTTCGTCCATTGAGGTTTTGTCGAACCCATAGCGGTCGAACAATTTATGGGCTACATCTAAAATTTTAGTTCGGGCTTCATCAGAATTATTTGACATAACAGCGTTTTTTTTGACTTAAATTTTTACAATCATTGAACCATTTGAATATAATACGTTAATTTAATTTTGTATTCAATAGTGGCATCACTATATTGATTATGACTTTGTTGCAATAAAGTTTGAGCTTCCAATAGTTCAGAAAGGCTGTTCAAACCGGCATGATAATAGTCGTTAGAAAGTCGTACATTTTCTTCCGATTGGCGGATGGCTTCTTCAGTAATGGCAATTTGACGATAGGCTGCTTCCACCTCATCCCAAGCTTGTTGCATCTGCAACAACAATAGTTCGTTGACCTCTTGTTGAGTATTTTCGGCAATTTGTTGTTTAATCTGTTGTTTTTTGACATTATGTGCCCCTTCCCACCATGCCGTAATTGGCACGCTAACAGTTCCAAACAAAACCGCATTGCCTTTGTCTTTGCCCATAATGTTGTTGTATAGCAATCCGGCTCCAACACCTACCGAAGGCAGACATGTTCCAATGACCATATTTTTTTTCAAAGTCTCGGCTTGTACATTCAAATTTAATAATTTAGCTTCGTTTCGATTACCTAATACTGCATGATGATCTGTATGAAAGTTATTGGGATCATCGGAGGCATCAACCGTTTCCGTCAATTCGATATTTTCATCGAAAGGCACTCCAATTTGCTGACACAGTGCCATTTTTGCCAACTTGATTCCGTTTTCCAATTTTAACTTGTTTGACGACAATTCATTTTGTTTCAGTTTCACTTTCAAAACATCGTTTTGAGTGATGAACCCTGCTTCATAGTAGCTGCTCACATCGCGATACAAAGTATCGAGCATTATGTTTAGCATATTGACGGTTTTCATTTTCTCTTGTAAAAGAATTACTTGCCAATAACTTTTCTCCGTTTTGAGCAAAATTTCGTTTTGTTTGATAGACGATTGATATTGTGCTGCCTCTACGCCCACTTGTGCCAATTTGTTTCCGTTGACAATGCGTCCACCGGCAAAAATCGGCTGAATGGCGGTTATGGATCCCACTAAACCTTTATCAATCATTTGCATATTCACATCAACATTGGGCAAATATTGACCGAATTGTGAATACAATGCCTGCAAAATTTGATTGATTCTTGGATTGTCAAACTCCACTGAAATATCAACATCGCTGACATCAACATCCACAAAATTATTGTTGGAAGTAAAACCTGCTCCCATAGCACTGACTGTTGGGAAATATTTGGTAAAAGCGGCTTTCTTTGTTTGTTCGGCAGCCTGCACCTCCAAATCGGCATTTTTCAGCATGACATTGTTTTCCAACGCCATTTTTTTACAATCATCTAAGGAATAAATACCCGTAGAATGAATGGTGTCTTCTTGACTAAAAGCAATAAAAAATGTTGCAAGAAGAATGAATAGGAAGGTGTTTTTTTTCATTGATAATATTTGTTTTTAATTATTTGATTCTGAAGAAAAAATTTCGTCAATAATTTGCTCTTTTTTTTCTTTGGATTGCTCAATTTTATTAGAGAGTTTATCGACAATCGTATTATGAATTTTATACTCTTCCATACGATATTTGGTTACAATAATGGAAAGTAAAGCAGTCATAAAATAAAATCCGGTTTGTATCCATAAAATCGTAAAGGATTGATGTACATCAGACAACTCGGCTCCCATGGTGTTAATATGAATATATCCGTGAATAGCCGGTGTTGAAGGAAAAATATAAGCTACATGTTTCCAAAAGTTTGGAATATTTGCCCAAGGCCAAGAGACACCCGATAAAAACAGTAAAATAACGGAAAAGAACAACATGGTTACCATTCCGGTTTCTCTGTTTTTTACAAAGGTGGATAAAG
The DNA here is from genome assembly GCA_028710155.1 of Bacteroidales bacterium. Classification (GTDB taxonomy): domain Bacteria; phylum Bacteroidota; class Bacteroidia; order Bacteroidales; family WRLA01; genus WRLA01. The sequence goes on from JAQUSR010000167.1 coordinate 2,882, forward strand.
TAATTCCAAAAAAGATGGTTGCCAACAAAAAAGGAATGAGCAACAAATAAATATCCCAGATATTTCCAATTTGTGGGAAGTCGAAGAATTTTGGAACCAACCCTAAAATATAGGCAGAAATAACGAAGTAAATCAAGAAATAAGCCGCTGCTTTTCCGAGCATAACGCGTTGAATACTTTTAGACAAAATACGTTTTGGAATAAACCGAAACGGATGTTTTTCTTCTCGCTCGGCACCGGCTAACATTCCCATTCCGAAAATTAACGTTTGATGGATGATGAGAATTAGCACAGCAGGCAGCAAAAAGCTACCGATTCCTCCTGCAGGATTGTATAAAAAAACTTCGTTATAAGGTGTTGCCTGCACCAATTGTGCGGCTTGTTCTCCAACAATTCCTAATTGTCCGTAACGTTGAATTTCAATTTTATGCAATTGATTAAGATAGACGTTGTTGGCTGCCATCAAAATGCTTTTGTAATACAAAAAACTGCTCATATCGCAATACAGCGAAATGTGCGCTTGCTCCATTTGCGCTAACTTATCTTGATAATCGTTGGGAAAATACACAATTCCACGCACTTTTTGTCGATAAAACAGCTCTTGCGCCTCTTCCATGGATACACATTTATATTTAACTTGCATCTCTTTAGTGGCATCCATTTCTCGAATAAATTCTCTGCTTTCCGAAGAGGCTGATAAATCGACTACAGCAATCGGAATTTCGCTAAGCGCTTCTGTACTATAAATAAAGCTATATACTATGGGATAAAAGATTCCGGCAACAAAAAAAATCAACATAACACCAAAATCAGAAAAGATCAATTTCAATTCCACCAAAAACACCAACCACAAATCTTTTACAATTGTGAATGCTTGATTAAAAATGGTAGGTTTATGTTTCATTTTAATTTTATTATAAACGTTTTTTCAGAACGATGTTATTATTTCAGCGGATAATTTTGATGAATTAACGCATTCCTCAACCTATATATACCAAAATAGGGTAACAGCAAAAACGCTAAAAGTGCGACAACGTGAATCCAATAATAGGAAAAACCAACACCCATTAACGCCTCGTTGACATAAATCATAAAGAAATGTCGTAAAGGAAACAAATTGCAAAGTCCCTGTAAAATCGGATGCATTCCCATAATGGGCAACGTTAGTCCGACCAACGAAAAAGCCATAACACTGTATAAAGCTGCAAGGCTGATGGCATCACGTAACACGGGCATGGCTGATATTAAGCATACGCCAACAGCAATGGAGGCAAAAACCATCAATGACGTTCCCATAATAATTGAGAGTAAAGATCCTGCCATCGGAAAATATAAAACACGGAAAAATAAAATATCCATTGAAATTCCTATGACCAAAAAGATGGCTGTATAGGGTAAAAGTTTCCCTGCTAAGGCAATAAGGATGGAGTTATCGGCGGTTTTCATCCATTCGCGTGATGTTCTCATCTTTAGCTCATATCCAATGGAAAATACCACCATAACAATGATGATGAGTTGAAGAATTCCGGGAAGAATTACATTTGCCAAATAGATTTGATAACTAGTGTAGGGATTCCCAATTTGATGAGTTTCCAAAACAATCGGTTGAACCAAACCCATAATTTGACTTTCTGAGTATC
>JAQUSR010000021.1 GCA_028710155.1 Bacteroidales bacterium
CAATATTTCGTTCGCCCCGGCGAAGAGTTGGAATGGTTCAAATATTGGAAAGCAGAACGCATGAAATGGCACTTGGCTATGGGGTTACCCGAAGAGAAATACCGCTTTCACGATCACGAAAAGTTGGCTCATTACGCCAATGCTGCTACCGACATCGAATTTGCTTTCCCGTTCGGTTTCAAAGAATTGGAAGGCGTTCACTCGCGCACCGATTTTGATTTATCGGCTCACCAAAAATATTCAGGCAAAAAATTGCAATTTTTTGATCCTGATTTAAACGAAAGCTATGTGCCTTACGTCATTGAAACCTCTATCGGTGTTGATCGTATGTTTTTAGCCGTTTTCAGCCACGCCTATGATGAAGAAAAATTGGAAGACGGATCAGAACGTACTGTTTTGCACATTCCGCCAATGTTGGCTCCTATCAAAGCTGCCGTACTTCCATTAATCAAAAAAGACGGATTGCCCGAAAAAGCTCGTGAAATCATGGACGTCTTGAAAGTCGATTTCATGTGTCAATACGACGACAAAGATACTATCGGTCGCCGCTATCGCCGTCAAGATGCCATCGGAACACCTTATTGCGTTACCATTGATCACCAAACGTTGGAAGATAATCAGGTAACCATTCGCGAACGCGATACCATGAAACAAGATCGGGTGGATATTGAACATCTGCAAAACATTATTCGCGATCGAGTGAAGCTGCGTTTTTAATGATTAAAGAGTAAAAATAATTACAAAAGCACGAATCCATGCGGTTCGTGCTTTTTTTGAAAAATATTTGCAAAAAGTTGTTTTATATACAAAAGAGACTACCTTTGCACCGCCGATTCGAGTAGTCGGGTAAAATTTGTAAATACTTTAAAAAGAAAAAGTTATGGCAACAAAAATGAGATTACAACGTCGTGGTAGAAAAGGTCGTCCTTTTTATCACATTGTAATTGCTGACGGTCGTGCACCGCGTGATGGAAAATTTATTGAAAAAATCGGTTCTTACAATCCGATTACCAACCCTGCAGAAATCGTTTTAGATTTCGACAAAGCATTAAGTTGGTTACAAAAAGGAGCGCAACCTACCGATACCGTAAACGCTATTTTGCGTTTTAAAGGTGTTTTATTGAAAAATCACTTGCAAAAAGGTATCTTAAAAGGTGCGTTAACACAAGAACAAGCTGATGCAAAATTCAATGCTTGGGTTAAAGAGCGCGAAACTCGCAATGCTTCTCAAAAGAGCAATTTGGAACAAAAACAACGCGATGCTCGCAAATCAGCACTAGATGCTGAAAAGAAAGTGAGCGAAGCTCGTTTAGCCAAAATCCAAGAACGGAAAATGGCTGAAATGAAAGCGTTGGAAGACGCCGCTAAAGCAGCAGCTGAAGCAGCCGCAGCAGCACAAGCTGAAACAGCAGCAGAAGCTCCCGCTGAAGAAGCCACTGAAACACCTGCTGCAGAATAAAACATCGTAGGAAAAAATTGAAAGCCATCACTTTACGTGATGGCTTTTTTTTTGAAAAAATTTTTTTGATTCTTCTTTTCGATAGTAAAAACGACTACCTTTGCACCCGTCTTTTTGAAGGGTAAGAATATCTTTCAAAACGCCTTCTTAGCTCAGCTGGTAGAGCAGTTCACTCGTAATGAACAGGTCGTGGGTTCGAATCCCATGGAAGGCTCCAAAAAAGAGATCTGTCGAAGCATCTCTTTTTTTATACAAACCAAAAATTTTTGCGATATCAAGTTATACGTCTGATCTTTAACAAGTCTTATTACTGATTTTGACACATTTCTGTTGTTCTTGGCTACAATCTTGTATTGATTTCAGATTTTCCAAAGAGGAGTAAAAATTCAAACCTTTATTGTACATTATAACTATTCGTGCTATTCATAAAAAATATTAGTTGACCAATGATTATCTGTTTGAAAAATATCTTCTTTGGATCAAGTTAATAAATATCACTATTAAAACTTTATTTATCGGATAATTTCATTCGAAAATTGTCCAATTTACATTTTACAAACAATAAATAGTAAAAAAAAAACGCTTTTGCAAGCGTTTTTTTTGAAGCAATTTTTATGCTTAATTTTACTCTTCTGTTGCCGGTTTTTCAGCAGCAGTATCTGGTTCAACAACTTCAGCAGAATCTTTAACTTCTTCTGTTGAGGTTTCTTTTTTCACAGTTGCTTTTCTACTACGACGAGTTGTCGTTTTTTTAGTTTCAACTTGTTTCAATAAGTTTTCGTTAAAATCTACTAATTCGATGTAGCACATTTCAGCATTATCACCAATACGGGTTCCTATTTTGAGGATTCTGGTATAACCACCCGGACGATCGGCCACTTTATCAGCAATTGTACGAAACAATTCGCTAACAGCATCTTTGTTTTGTAAATAACTAAAAACAACCCTACGTGAATGTGTTGTATTATCTTTTGTACGATTAATCAACGGTTCTACATAAACCCGCAAAGCTTTAGCTTTTGCAACTGTTGTTTTAATTCTTTTGTGGAGGATTAAAGAAGTTGCCATATTAGAAAGCATAGCTTTTCTATGAGCGGATTTTCTTCCTAAATGATTGAATGATTTACAATGTCTCATTTTTCCTTAACTTTTTTCGTTTTTTCTTTTTTTACCTTAGCTTTAGCAGTTTTTTCTTCAACAGACGTTTCTTCAAAGGCATCTGTATCCATCAATTCTTCATCGGTTTCAGCATCATCGGAAATATTTTCATCAAATATATCTTCATCTAATGCTTCGTCTGATTCTTGTTCTTGTGATTTTTCCGGCTCTGGATCTTGATCGAGTTTATATCTTTCCAATTTCATTCCAAATTCAAAACCTTTTGAATGAATGAGATTTTCAAGTTCAACCAATGATTTCTTTCCGAAATTTCTAAATTTTAGAAGGTCTGCTTTATTATAGGAGACCAAATCTGCTAAAGTAACAATCTCAGCAGCTTTCAAGCAATTCAAAGCACGTACCGAAACATTCATATCCGTCATCTTAGTTTTAAGGAGTTGGCGAATATGACTTGAAGTTTCGTCAAAATCATCTGTTACCGGTTTTTCTTCCGGTTCTAATGTTATCTTTTCGTCAGAGAAGAGCATAAAATGCTGAATAAGAATTGTTGCTGCTTCTTTTAAAGCCTCTTTAGGATGGATAGAACCATCAGTGATGATTTCAATAATTAACTTGTCGTAATCGGTTTTTTGTTCTACACGATAATTTTCTACCAACGTTTTGACATTGATGATAGGTGTATAAATCGAGTCGATGGCAATAGTTCCGATGGGAGCATTAATATCTTTATTTTCTTCAGCTAAAACATAACCGCGTCCGTGTTGAATAACGAATTCCATATTTAGTTTTATAGAAGGATCCATTTGACAGATTTCCAAATCAGGATTCAAAACTTGAAATCCGGTAAGGAAATTATTCATATCACCTGCTTTAAAACTATCTTGATTACTGATAACTACACGAACCGTCTCTGAAGTTTCTGATTCTATTAATCTTTTGAAACGTATTTTTTTCAGTTGTAAAATAATTTCGGTTACATCTTGCATAACGCCTTTGATGGAACTAAATTCATGATCTACACCTTCAATACGTACATTAGTGATAGCAAATCCTTCAAGAGATGAAGACAACAAGATACGGCGCATTGCGTTTCCTATTGTAATACCAAATCCCGGTTCTAACGGACGAAATTCAAATACGCCTTTGAATTCGTCTGCTTGAATCATTATAACTTGATCGGGTCTTTGAAATGTTAAAAGTGACATAATGATACGGTTTAAGGTAAATTATTATTTAGAGTACAATTCAACGATGAGTTGTTCCTTAATGTTTTCAGGGATATCTTCTCGTTGTGGTACATGCATAAATTTACCTGCCATAGCGTATTCATCCCATTCCAACCAAGAATAACTTTGACGTGATGACAATGAGTCGGTGATGGCTTCCATCGTTTTTGAACGTTCACGAACAGCAATCACATCACCCGGTTGAATGATATAACTTGCAATATTCGAGATTTTTCCATTCACTGTAATGTGTCTATGAGACACCAATTGACGAGCAGCTGCACGTGAAGGAGCAATTCCTAAACGATAAACGATATTATCTAAACGAGATTCACAAAGTTGCAACAAAATGATACCTGTGATGCCGCCTTTGCGTGATGCAGCATGATACATATTACGGAACTGACGTTCCAATATTCCGTAGGTATATTTTGCTTTTTGTTTCTCCATCAACTGTACGCTATATTCTGATTGTTTACCGCGACGACGATTGTTTCCATGTTGTCCCGGTGGATAGGAACGTTTTTCGTAAGCTTTATCCGGACCGTAAATAGGATCTCTAAATTTACGTGCTATTTTTGATTTTGGACCAATATATCTTGCCATTGTGTTTAATTTTTATACGTTATTAATTTCAACATTAAACTCTTCTGCGTTTAGGTGGTCTGCAACCATTATGCGGCAGTGGGGTTACGTCTTTAATTTCAGTCACTTCTATGCCAATTCCGTTAACGCTGCGTATTGCAGATTCACGTCCTTGTCCCGGACCTTTTACATAAACCTTTACCTTACGTAAGCCAAGATCGTAGGCAACTTTTCCGCAATCTTCTGCTGCCATCTGTGCTGCATAAGGTGTATTTTTCTTGGAACCTCTAAAGCCCATTTTTCCAGCTGATGACCAAGAAATTACCTGCCCTGTGTTGTTCGTGAGTGTAACGATGATGTTATTGAATGATGCATTTACAAACATCTTTCCTAGTGCTTCAACTTTTACAACTCTTTTCTTTGTAACTTTACCTTTAGTTTTTGCCATAATGTACTATGTGTTGCTTCATTAATTAATTCTAACCTTTCGGTCTCAATTTTTAGCCTTTCGGTGCTTTCTTTTTGTTTGCAACCGTTTTCTTACGTCCCTTACGAGTACGTGCATTGTTCTTCGTGGATTGTCCTCTTAAAGGTAATCCAATACGGTGACGAATACCGCGATAGCAACCAACGTCCATCAAGCGTTTGATGTTCATTTGTACTTCCGTACGCAATTCGCCTTCTACTTTATAACCGGCTCCGATAATGTTACGAATGATATTCTGTTCATCATCTGTCCAGTCATCAACTTTTTTGTTCTTGTCAACATTTGCCTCCTTCAAAATTGCATTCGCAGCACTGCGACCGATTCCGAAGATGTAGGTCAATGCGACTTCTCCTCTTTTGTTGTTTGGAATGTCAACTCCAGCAATTCTTGCCATAAATTTTGTCTAATGTTGATTATTAAATTCTAAATTATAATTCAATTCATAATTTCAAATCTTCGAATCACAACTTCAATATTTTTATTCAAATCGTGATTCGTCATTTGAATTATCCTTGTCTTTGTTTGTACTTAGGATTCTTTTTGTTAATCACGTACAATTTACCTTTTCTACGGACTATTTTACAATCCGGTGTCCGTTTTTTGATGGATGCTCTAACTTTCATCGTTATCCTATTTTTTATTTATATCTAAAACATATTCTTCCTTTACTCAAATCGTAAGGAGTCATTTCTATTTTTACTTTGTCCCCCGGTAAAATACGAATATAGTGCATCCGCATTTTTCCCGATATATGAGCCGTTATAACGTGTCCATTCTCGAGTTCAACGCGAAACATCGCATTTCCGAGTGATTCGATCACTGTTCCGTCAAGCTCTATTGCCGCTTGTTTTGCCATAAATTATTTCTCGTTTTTTAAAACTTCGTAAATAAAATCGTAGGTTGATATAATTTCCGGCTTGTCGTCTGTAATTACTACAGTATGTTCAAAATGTGCCGAAGGCTTTTGGTCTGCGGTGCTGACTGTCCAACCGTTTTTCCGATTGAAAATCACTTTTCGCGTTCCTAAATTGACCATGGGCTCGATACAAATCACCATCCCTTTTTCCAACTTCATGCCCGTTCCGCGTCTTCCATAATTGAGAACTTCCGGTTTTTCGTGCATATCTCTACCGATTCCATGTCCGCAAAGTTCGCGAACAACACCATATCCAAATGGTTCAACATGATTTTGAACTGCATAACCGATGTCGCCCGTTCTGTTTCCGGCAAGTGCCTTTTCGATGCCTTTGTAGAGCGATTCTTTTGTCCGTTCTAACAATAAAGCAACTTCTGGGTCAATTTTACCGACCGGAAAGGTGTAAGCATAATCGCCATAATAGCCGTCAATAATGGTCCCGCAATCAACCGAAATAATATCCCCCTCTTTTAGGGCATAATGATCGGGAATGCCGTGAACGATGTCTTGATTGACCGATGTACACAATGTAGCGGGATAGCCACTATAGCCTTTAAACCCCGGCAATGCACCATGTTCAACGATAAAGCGTTCGGCGATTTTGTCTAACTCCAATGTTGTAATACCCGGTTTTATATGTCGGGCAACTTCGGCTAGCGTTTTTCCAACAAGCAAAGAACTTTGGCGAAGTTTGTCAAGTTCCTCTTCGCTCTTTATCAATCCTTCTTGCATTTTTTAGATTCCTCCAAATGCTCCGGAACGTCCTTTAATTCTACCGGATTTCATTAATCCATCATAATGACGCATCAAAAGATGACTTTCTATTTGATGCAATGTATCTAAAACTACACCTACTAAAATCAACAAAGAGGTGCCGCCATAGAATTGTGAAAATTCTCCGGTGATGCCTGCTTGTGCTACTAAAGCGGGTAAAATAGCTACAATACCCAAGAAAATGGATCCGGGTAAAGTTATTCGAGAAATAATGTTATCAATAAATTCGGATGTTTTCTTTCCGGGTTTAACGCCTGGAATAAAGCCCCCGTTTTTCTTGATATCTTCTGCCATCTGTTTCGGATTGATAGTGATAGCTGTGTAGAAATAGGTGAAAAATACAATCATTAAGAAAAATACGAGGTTATACCAGAATCCGTACATATTCAAAAAAGAACCTGCCCATGATGAAATGGTATCTGAACTTGCAAATCCGGCAATCGTCATTGGAAGGAACATGATGGCTTGAGCAAAAATAATCGGCATAACACCAGCTGCATTCACTTTAATAGGAATGTATTGACGAGTGCCTCCATATTGTTTGTTACCAACCATACGTTTGGCATATTGTACAGGAATTCTACGTGTGCCTTGTACTAACAAGATGCAGAGTAAAATCACGAAAACGAGTGCTGCTAATTCAATGATGAAGAATACCAAGCCACCGCCTTGTTGTTCCATACGAGAAACAAATTCGCCGAATAAAGCAAACGGCAAGCGGGCAATGATACCGATCATAATGATTAACGAGATTCCGTTTCCTATACCTTTATCGGTAATACGTTCACCTAACCACATGATAAACAGCGTTCCCGAAATCAAAATTATGATTGACGAGATGGTAAAAAATGTAGATGGTGATCCGCCTGCGATAAACGGATAGATAGCCTCTGCAGGTAATTGTGAGCGTAAATTGACCAAATAAGCCGGTGCTTGGAAAGCTGTAACTACGATAGTTAACCAGCGGGTAATTTGATTTAATTTGTTACGTCCACTTTCGCCCTCTTTTTGCAATTTTTGAAAATAAGGAATAGCTAAGCCCAACAACTGCACCACGATGGATGCAGTAATGTAGGGCATAATTCCTAATGCAAAGATAGAAGCGTTTGAAAATGCACCACCGGAAAACATATTTAATAATCCGAGTAAACCTTCAGTTCCTTGTTGTTGCAAGTTGCTAAGTTGAGACGGATCGACACCGGGCAGAACGATATAAGCTCCCAAACGATAAATCAAAATAATACCGATAGTATAAAGAATACGTTTACGGAGATCTTCAATCTTCCAGATGTTTTTTATGATTTCTATTAACCGTTTCATGGTACATTAAATTTTGTTGACTACGCCACCTTTTGCTTCAATAGCAGCTATTGCTGTTTTTGAGAAAGCGTGTGCTGTTACTTCAATTTTAGCGTTCAATTCGCCACGTCCCAAAATCTTAACGAGGTCGTTTTTTTGAATCAAACCGTTATCGTAGAAAACGTTTACGTCGAAAATGGTGATACCTTTTTCTTCGTTCAGTTGTTGCAGACGATCCAAATTGATGGCTGCATATTCTACACGGTTGATATTTTTAAATCCGCCTTTTGGTACACGACGAACAAGTGGCATTTGACCGCCTTCAAAACCGATCTTATGGCTATAGCCCGAACGGGATTGTGCGCCTTTATGACCACGTGTAGAGGTGCCTCCACGACCGGAACCTTGTCCTCTACCGATTCTTTTTCTGCTATGAACAGAACCTTTTGCAGGTTTTAAATTACTTAAATCCATTTTTAACAGTTATAAATGTTACGAATTAGATTTCTTCAACTTTAATGAGATGTTTTACTTTCTCACACATACCTAAAACTGAAGGTGTGTTTTCGTGTTCAACACTGTGGTTCATTTTTTTCAAGCCCAATGCTTCCAACACGCGTTTGTGATTAGCAGGTCTTCCGATGCTGCTTCTCACTAAGGTTACTCTTATCTTTGTCATTGTTTTGATTTTTTAACCGTTAAACACTGTATTCAAATCTACTCCACGAAGTTGAGAAACCGTGTAAGCATCACGCATTTTCATTAAAGCATCGATAGTTGCTTTAACAACGCTATGCGGGTTTGATGATCCTTTCGATTTTGCCAACACATCTTTTACACCTACACTTTCTAATACGGCACGCATAGCACCACCGGCGATAACTCCGGTACCGGGTGCTGCAGGTTGTAAATAAACCAATGCACCGCTATATTTGCCTAATTGATTGTGAGGAATGGTTCCATGTAGTACCGGAACTTTAATAAGGTTTTTCTTTGCATCATCAATTCCTTTTGAAACTGCTGCTTGAACCTCTTTTGCTTTTCCGAGACCATAACCGACCACGCCGTTTTCATCTCCTACAACTACAATAGCTGAGAAACTGAACGTACGTCCGCCCTTGGTAACTTTCGTTACTCTTTGAATGCTTACGAGTTTATCTTTAAACTCAATATCGCTGGATTTTACTCTTTTAATATTTACGTTTGACATAATCGAAATTTATTAAAGTGTGAGTCCTCCTTCTCTTGCACCGTCAGCAATAGCTTTCACTCTGCCGTGATACAAATATCCGTTACGATCAAAAACCACAGCGTTGATTCCTGCTGCTAATGCTTTTTGAGCTGCCAATTTGCCAACTTTTGTTGCCATTTCGGTTTTGGTTCCTTTTTCGTCCTTCAATTCGTTGCTCATCGTTGAAGCAGCGGCTAATGTTTTGCCATTTACATCATCGATCAGTTGTGCATAGATTTGTTTGTTACTTCTAAATACAGATAATCTCGGTCTTTCAGCAGTGCCTTTTACGACCTTGCGGATACGCATTTTGATTTTAAATCTTCTGTATTGTTTTCTATTCTTAATTGCCATAGTCTTAACTTTTTAATAGTTTTACTTTTTAGCTGCGGTTTTTCCGGCTTTACGTCTGAGAACTTCGTCTTTAAATTTGATACCTTTGCCTTTGTAAGGTTCTGGTGCACGGAATGAACGAATTTTTGCAACCACTTGTCCCAACAATTGTTTGTCGAAACTAGTCAGTTTAATCATCGGGTTCTTTCCTTTTTCGGCAGTTGTTTCAACTTTGATTTCCGGACAAAGTTCCAAATAGATGTAGTGCGAGAATCCTAACGTAAACTCAATCACTTGACCGGTAGCAGTTGCTTTATAACCGACACCAACCATTTCGAGTTCTGTTGTAAATCCTTCTGAAACACCAACAACCATGTTATGTACCAATGCTCTATAAAGACCATGGTAAGCGTTGCTTTGTTTTGAATTATCAGTTACTGAAAAATGAAGATGACCATCTTCTTGGCTGATTTTCACGCTAGGATGAACCTTTTGTTTTAATTCGCCTAATTTTCCTTTTACTGTAACTTCGTTTTTATCCGATACGTTTACCGTAACTCCCTGAGGGATGCTGATGGGTAATTTTCCTATTCTTGACATTCTTTGTTCCTTTCTAACTTTATGAGATGTAACAAATGACTTCTCCGCCTACTTTTTGAACTTTGGCTTCTTTATCAGTCATCAAACCGCGAGAGGTTGAGATGATGGCAATGCCTAATCCATTCATAACGCGTGGGAGGTTATCGGATTTAACATAATGACGCAAGCCCGGTTTACTAACTCTAGTTAAGGTTCTGAGCGCAGATTCCTTAGTTTGAGGATGGTATTTTAAAGCGATTTTAATCACGCCGGGTTTTGTTTCTTCTTCTACCTTATAATTTAAGATATATCCTTTTTCAAAAAGAATCTTAGTGATCTCTTTTTTCATATTGGATGCAGGGATTTCCACAACCCTATGGTTTGCCATCACGGCATTCCGAATTCGGGTCAAATAATCTGCAATCGGATCAGTTAGCATATCTTTGTTTTTACTTTGTTATACAATTTCAATTTACTTAACCTTCTACCAACTTGCTTTTTTAACACCGGGAATTAAACCGTTAGATGCCATTTCCCTAAAATCAATACGGGAAATTCCAAATTGGCGCATATAACCTTTCGGACGACCCGAAAGTTTGCAACGATTGTGCAAACGAATCGGATTCGAATTCGGCGGAAGTTTTTGCAATGCTTCATAATCTCCTGCTTCTTTCAATGCGGCACGTTTGGCTGCATATTTAGCAATGAGTTTTGCACGTTTCACTTCGCGTGCTTTCATGGATTCTTTTGCCATAATTACTTCTGATTTTTAAAGGGTAAGCCAAATTGTTTCAATAATTCGAGTGCTTCTTGATCAGTTTTTGCACTGGTAACGAATGTGATATTAACCCCATTGATTTTGTTTACTTTATCCATAACAATTTCGGGGAAGATGATTTGTTCTGAAACGCCAAACGAATAGTTTCCACGTCCATCGAATCCTTTATCGTTGATGCCTCTAAAATCGCGGATACGCGGAATAGAAACAGCAATCAATCTGTCCAAAAATTCGTACATTTTATCGCCACGCAAGGTTACACGTGCTCCGATTGCCATACCATGACGCAATTTAAAGTTGGAGATATCTTTACGTGAAGTTGTTGCTACTGCTTTTTGACCGGCAATTTGCGTTAACTCGTTCACACCGTATTCTACCAATTTTTTATCTGCGATACCGTCACCAATACCTTGGTTGATACTGATTTTTTGCAATTTTGGTACTTGCATAATCGTCTTATATTGAAATTGTTCCATTAAACCTTTAACAATTTCATTGCGATATTTTTCTTTAAGTCTCGGAATGTAGCTCATTATTTTATTATCCCTCCTGATTTTTTAGAATAACGAACAGATTTATTCGATTTCTCGTCTAATTGACGTCCCGTGCGGGTGGGTTTGCCTGTTGCGTCAATCACCATCAAATTTGACAAATGAATAGGTGCTTCTACATCTACAATACCACCTTGTGGGTGTTTAGCATTAGGTTTCGTGTGTTTTTTAATCAAATTAACGCCCGATACGATTGCTTTGTTCTTATCGGTAAGAACTTCACGAACCTCTCCTTTTTGACCTTTTGAGTCTCCGGCAATAACGATAACGTTGTCTCCTTTTTTTACATGAAATTTTCTTGACATAATCTTCAATTTTTTTAAAGCACTTCTGGTGCTAAGGATACAATTTTCATATACTGCTTTTCGCGTAATTCTCTGGCAACTGGTCCAAAGATACGGGTTCCTACCATTTCACCTGCGTTGTTCAATAACACCACCGCATTGTCATCAAAGCGGATATAAGAACCATCAGCTCTACGAACTTCTTTGGTGGTTCTTACGACAACGGCCTTGGAAACGGCTCCTTTTTTCACGGTTCCGCCCGGAATTGCATTCTTTACAGCGACTACAATTTTGTCGCCAACCGAGGCATACCTTCTCCTGGTTCCGCCTAGCACACGGATGCAAAGAACTTCTTTGGCACCACTATTGTCTGCTACAGCTAATCTACTTTCTTGTTGTATCATAATTATTCAGCTCTATTTAGCTCTTTCAATAATTTCAACTAATCGCCAGCATTTGGTTTTACTTAATGGACGAGTTTCTACGATGCGAACGGTATCACCGATATTGCATTCGTTTTTCTCATCATGAGCATGAAATTTTGTGCTTTTTTTCACAAATTTTCCATACATAGGGTGTTTTACCCTACGGCTTACAATAATGGTGATGGTTTTCTCCATCTTGTTGCTGGTAACAACTCCAATTTTTTCTTTTCTGAGATTTCGTTTCATCTTATTTTTCTTTTTCGATTTCTCTTCTACGCATTTCCGTCAAAATACGAGCTACGGAACGACGATAGGCTTTCAATTTATTGGGGTTTTCCAATGGATTTACCGCATGATTGAGTTGCAATTTCGTCAATTGAATCCGTTCACCTTCTAATCTTTCTTTTAAATCTGCATTAGAAAGATCTCTTAACACTTCTTTATTTTTCATATCTAAAAGAGGTATTTATTATTCTTCTGTAATATCATAATCCCTACGGATAATGAATTTCGTTTTAATAGGTAGTTTTTGAGCAGCCAAGCGCAAAGCTTCTTTTGCTGTTTCCAAAGAAACACCTTCTGCTTCAAACATAATACGACCCGGTTTTACCGGTGCTACAAATAATTCCGGAGCACCTTTACCTTTACCCATACGAACCTCTGCAGGTTTTTTGGTTAAAGATTTATCGGGAAATATGCGAATCCATATCTGTCCTTCACGTTTCATGTGACGGGTTACGGCTTGACGAGCAGCTTCTATTTGACGACCGGTTACCCAACCGAATTGTAAAGCTTTAATAGCAAATGATCCGTATGCAATCTCTGTTCCACGATGCGAATTTCCGGCTAACGAACCTTTGCCTTTTTGCTGCTTTCTGTATTTTGTCCTTTTTGGTTGTAACATTTCTTATTAATTTAAAATGTTTAACTAATTATTACGTCTGTTATCATTACGACGATCGCCACCACGGTTATCGCGATTATCGTTACGTTTTCTGTTACGATCTCCGCCTTTTCTATCTCCGCCTCTACGATCACCTCTCTTATCTCCCCATTTTTCGCCACCGCGTTCGCCTTTTTCTCCGCCACGGAATCCGCCACGTTTGCCAGCAATGCCTTCAAATGGAACTAATTCGCGTTTTTCATAAACTTCGCCTTTGCAAATCCATACTTTTACGCCTATGGCTCCATATGTCGTATGAGCTGCTGTACTAGCATAGTCAATATCAGCGCGCAATGTGTGCAATGGAATACGTCCCTCTTTATACATTTCTGTACGAGCCATTTCAGCACCGCCTAAACGTCCGGAAACCAAAACTTTGATTCCTTCTGCACCATTACGCATGGTGAGTTCAATGGATGATTTTACAGCTCTACGAAAACCTATACGTCCTTCAATTTTACGTGCAACATCGGCTGCTACCAATACTGCGTTCAATTCCGGACGACGTACTTCATTAATATTTACTTGTATCTCTTTGTCGGTGAGTTTTTTCAACTCTTCTTTCAGCTTGTCAATTTCTTGACCGCTTCTTCCGATGATGATACCCGGACGTGCAGCATGAATTGTTACGGTAACCAATTTCAAACTGCGTTCAATGTTGATCTTTGAAATTAACGCTTTTGACAAACGTGTATTCAAATACTTCCTAATATTATTGTCTTCAACTAATTTCGCTTCGAATTTTTTCCCACCATACCAGTTGGAATCCCATCCGCGAATAATTCCTAATCTAAGACCAATCGGATTTGTTTTTTGACCCATTATTTTTTCGCTTATTTGTTATCAATTCCGGTTTCTGCATTTTCGGTGTTAACAGCTTCTGCTGTTTTACTTCCGAGATACAATGTTACATGATTGGAGCGTTTCAAAATACGGTTGCCCATACCTTTTGCGCGTGGGTGCATTCTTTTTAAGATTCTGCCACCATCTACCATCACTTCTTTTACATATAACGATGCGTCTTCCATTCGTACGCCTTCGTTTTTCGTTTGCCAATTTGAGATAGCCGAAAGAAGTAGTTTGTACATTTTTACAGATGCTTCTTGTGGAGCATATTTCAAAACGCCAAGAGCTTGTTCGGCTTTCATCCCGCGAATCATATCTGCAATAAGACGCATTTTACGCGGTGATGATTGGCAATTGTTCAATTTTGCAAAATATTGAACTTTCATTGCCTCTTTTCTGGCTTCTGCCGTATTACGTTTTCTTTGTCCCATAACTATTTCTTACCTTTATCTTTTTTAGTACCAGCATGTCCACGGAATGTTCTTGTAGGAGCAAACTCTCCAAGTTTGTGTCCTACCATATTCTCGGTTACGAAAACCGGAATAAATTTATTTCCGTTATGTACTGCAATTGTTTGACCTACAAAATCTGGTGAAATCATCGAAGCGCGAGACCAAGTTTTGATAACAGTCTTCTTGTTCGATTCTACGTTTGCCAATACCCTTTTTTCGAGTTTATAATGGATAAACGGTCCTTTTTTCAGTGAACGACTCATAACTTCTTCTTTAGATTATTTCTTGCATCTTTCAATGATATACTTTGTCGAAGCCTTCTTCGGATCACGTGTACGATAACCTTTTGCTGGTAATCCTTTGCGTGTACGTGGGTGACCACCGGTTGCACGTCCTTCACCACCACCCATCGGGTGATCTACAGGATTCATTACAACGCCACGGTTTCTCGGGCGACGGCCTAACCAACGGCTACGACCTGCTTTTCCACTGACTTCTTGGTTGTGTTCGCCATTGGATACTATTCCGACTGTGGCTTTACAACTTTGGAGGATCAAACGAGTTTCTCCCGAAGGCATTTTGATAACGGCATATTTTCCGTCTCTTGACATCAACTGTGCGTATGATCCTGCACTGCGAGCCATTTTGGCACCTTGTCCCGGACGAAGTTCTATGTTGTGAATAACCGTTCCGAAAGGAATCTCACTTAAATAAAGTGTGTTACCTACTTCCGGTGCTACGCCTTTTCCAGATAAAATCTCTTGTCCAACTTTTAGACCCTGAGGTGCTACGATATATCTCTTTTCGCCATCTACGTAATTAATTAAAGCAATACGTGCACTACGATTTGGATCGTATTCGATCGTTTTCACTACTGCTGGAATGCCTTCTTTATCACGTTTGAAGTCAATAATACGATATTGTTTTTTGTGACCACCGCCAATATAACGCATGGTCATTTTTCCTTGATTATTACGTCCGCCGCTTTTTCTTGCCGGTGCCAACAAACTCTTCTCTGGAGTCGAGCATGTGATATCGTCAAATGCGCTTATTACTTTAAAACGCTGACTGGACGTTGTCGGTTTGAATTTCTTTAAAGCCATCTTTCCTTACGCTAAATGTTGCTGTAAAAATCAATTTTATCTCCTTCGGCTAATGTAATGATAGCCTTTTTAACAATGTTGGTTCTCCCTCTCATATAGCCCGATTTAGTATATCTCGATTTGGCTTTGCCGGGACGAATCAATGTATTAACAGAAATCGGAGTAACGCCATAAAGTTCTTTAATAGCATTTGCAATTTCTATCTTGTTTGCTCTTCTATCTACAACGAAAGCTACTCTATTGAGTTTGTCTTCCATTGATGTCATCTTTTCAGTGATGATCGGTTTTATTATAATGTTCATTGTTCTGCTTTTTTAGGTGTTAAACTATTTCAAAAAACTTTCTTCAATGGAAGCTAATGAGCTTTCAAGAATTAACATCGTATCTGCATTCAGAACATCATACGTATTCAGGCTGGCTGCATTCATCATACCATATCCTTTAACATTACGTCCAGATAACAATAAATTGATATTGGTTTCCGGTGTAACGATTAAGGTTTTTTTGTTTTCAAGACTTAAGTCTTTCATTACCTGAATAAACTGTTTCGTTTTGGGTGTTTCAAAAGAAAAATCTTCAACAACAACGATTTTGTTATTGATAGCTTTATAAGATAATGCCGATAAACGAGCTAATCTTTTGAGCTTTTTATTTAATTTGAAACCATAGTAGCGTGGTTGAGGACCAAATACTCTGGCACCACCTCTCAAAAGTGGGCTGTTGATATCGCCACAACGTGCACCACTTGTACCTTTTTGGCGTTTCAGCTTTCTAGTGCTACCCATTAACATACTACGTTCTTTAGAAGCATGTGTTCCCTGACGTTGATTGGCACGGATTTGTTTGACATCCAAATAAATAGCATGGTCATTAGGTTCTATACCAAAGATAGCATCATTCAATTCAACCTTACGACCGGTTGCTTCGCCTTTAATATTATATACTGCTAACTCCATCTTTCAACTTTTACATATGAACCATTCGGACCTGGAACGGATCCTTTAACTACAATCAGATTCTTTTCGGGGATAAGTTTTACCACCGTCAAGTTAATCATTTTTACGGTATCGCCACCGGTACGTCCTGCCATACGCATACCTTTAAATACGCGTGAAGGGTAAGATGATGCACCGATTGAACCGGGCGCGCGTTTACGATCGCATTGACCGTGTGTCGTATCACCAACACCACCGAATCCATGACGTTTCACAACACCTTGAAATCCTTTTCCTTTGCTGGTTCCGATCACGTCAACATATTCGCCTTCTACAAAAACATTTACGGTTAAAACATCCCCTAATTGTTTTTTGTTTCCTTCTTCAAAACGTGTGAATTCCATCAACACTTTTTTCGGTGTAATACCTACTTTTTTGAAGTGACCTTTCAAGGCATTCGTCGTATGCTTCTCTTTCTTTTCATCGAAAGCAAGCTGAATACAGTCGTAACCCTCTTTATCTTTCGATTTGATTTGGGTTACGGTACACGGACCAGCTTCAATTACTGTGCACGGAATATTTTTTCCGGAGGCATCATACAAACTGGTCATTCCAATTTTTCTTCCTATTAATCCTGACATTTTGTTTTGTCTTTTGTGTCTGTCTTGACTTTAGTTTACTTACACTTTGATTTCTACTTCTACACCACTAGGTAATTCCAATTTCATCAAAGCATCGATGGTTTTTGAATTGGTGCTGTAGATGTCCAACAAGCGTTTATAGGAGCTGAGTTCATACTGATCACGTGACTTTTTGTTAACGAAAGTCGAACGCAATACTGTGAAGATCTGCTTGTTCGTTGGCAACGGAATCGGACCGTTAACCACTGCTCCGGCTGCTTTTACCGTTTTTACAATCGTCTCGGCTGATTTATCAACCAAATTATGATCGTAAGATTTGAGCTTAATTCTGATTTTCTGATTCACTGTCTTTCAGATTTATGTTTTACTTTATCTAATTCTTTTTTACGCCTCAGCGTTATTTCTAATATCCGCGTATTTTTAACAAAACATCCGCTTTTAAACTATCCGGTAACGGTGCGTAATGCGAAAACTCCAAATTGGCAGTTCCTCTTCCAGAGGTTATTGTACGAAGACGTGTTACATATCCGAACATTTCTGCCATCGGTACGGTTGCATGTATCACCTGCTCACCGATTCTCGATTCAACATTGGAAACTTGGGCTCTCCGTTTATTCAAATCACCCGAAACATCTCCGATATACGATTCCGGCACCATCACTTCCAATTTCATGATGGGTTCCATCAACACCGATTGTGCTTTTTTCATGGCTTCTTTACAACCAATAATAGCAGCTACTTCAAACGCAAGTGCATCTGAATCAACCGGATGTGTACTTCCGTCAATAATCCGCACTTTTAAATCGTTGACTTTAAAGCCTGCAATCGGTCCGTTGATCATGGCTGTTGTAAAACCTTTTTGAATTGAAGGCATATATTCTTTTGGAATATTTCCGCCTTTCACTTCGTTGATCAATTGTAATCCATGTTGATTTTCATCTATCGGAGAAATTTCAAATAAAATGTCAGCAAAACGACCGCGACCACCACTTTGTTTTTTGTAAACGATATGATGTTCAACAGGAGATGTAATTGCTTCTTTATATGAAACTTGTGGCTTTCCTTGGTTGCAATCGATTTTATATTCGCGTGATAAACGATCGATAATAATATCAAGGTGCAACTCGCCCATACCACTGATCAAAGTTTGTCCCGTTTCTTCGTCTGTACGAACAGTGAAGGTTGGATCTTCTTCGGTCATTTTTTGTAGAGCGGATTCAAATTTAGCCACATCTTCTTGAGATTTCGGCTCAACGGCTACACTGATTACAGGTTCCGGAAAAACGATATTCTCTAACAAAATAGGATGATCTGCATCGCACAAAGTATCACCTGTACGAATTTCTTTAAATCCTACTGCTGCTGCTATATCGCCTGCTTCAACCATTTCAACCGGATTTTGTTTCGATGCATGCATGTGCATAATCCGTGAAAAACGTTCACGTTTTCCGGTATTAACATCAAAAACCGTGTTACCCGTTTTAAATGTTCCGGAATAGACACGGAAAAACGCCATCTTTCCGGTAAACGGATCGTTGACGATTTTAAATGCAAGAGCGCAAAACGGCTCTTCGGGCAACATTTTGCGTTCAACGATTTGTTCGGTTTTGGGGTTGATGCCTTTGACCGTTTTAATATCTAACGGGCTAGGCAAATAATAAGCGATGGCATCCAACAATTTTTGAATACCGATATTTTGCAGTGATGAACCGCAAACCACCGGAGTAATGCGTTGCTCTAAGGTTGCTTTACGAATTTCTGCAATAATATCTTCTTTGGAAAGAGAATCGGGATCGTTGGTATAACGTTCCAACAACTCTTCGTTTTCTTCAGCGGCACCTTCTATTAATCGGGTACGATATTCCTGAACCATTTTTCGCATATCTTCAGGAATTTCCACTTCAAAAAATTCTGTTCCAAGAGATTCTTGGTCCCAACCGTAGGCTTTGTTTTCAATCAAATCGACAATACCACCAAAGTTTTCTTCTTCACCGATAGGCAGTTGCAATGGAATCGGATTAGCACCCAATCGTTCTTTGATTTGTTCGATCACTTTATAAAAATCAGCTCCCGTACGATCCATTTTATTGATAAAAGAGATACGAGGAACGTTATATTTATTAGCTTGTCTCCAAACCGTTTCGGATTGTGGTTCTACTCCTCCTACTGCACAGAAAACCGCAACACCACCGTCAAATATACGCAACGAGCGTTCTACTTCAACAGTGAAATCGACATGTCCGGGAGTATCAATGATGTTAATATGGTATTGTTGATGATCGGTATCCCAAAATACGGTAGTGGCAGCGGATTGAATGGTAATACCACGTTCTTTTTCTTGGATCATAAAATCCATAGTGGCATTACCATCGTGAACTTCGCCGAGTTTATAATTGATACCGGTATAATACAGAATACGCTCCGTTGTCGTGGTTTTACCCGCGTCAATGTGCGCCATGATTCCGATGTTTCTAATATGAGAAAGACGGTTGTTCATTCTGTATTATTGTATCTTAAATTATTTAGAATCTAAAATGAGAGAATGCTTTGTTAGCATCTGCCATTCTGTGAATATCTTCTTTACGTTTGAATGCTGCACCTTCTTCTTTGTAAGCCTGCATAATTTCAGCAGCCAATTTTTGCGACATTGTCTTTTCATGACGTTTACGCGAATATTGGATAAGGTTTTTCATTCCGATAGATTGTTTACGTCCCGGTCTGATTTCCGAAGGGATTTGGAAGGTTGCACCACCGATACGGCGGCTACGAACTTCGACCAACGGGGTTACGTTTGACAAGGCTTTTTTCCAAACTTCTAAACCTTCTTCACCTGTTTTTTCAGCTACGATGTCAATAGCATCATAAAAGATATTGTAAGCTAAGTTTTTCTTACCTTCTAACATGATATTATTCACGAACTTGGTAACGATCACTTCGCCAAATTTCGGATCGGGAAGGATGACTCTTTTCCTTGGTTTTGTTTTCCTCATTTTACCTTTATATTATAATAGGTGTCTATTAATTATTTCTTTTTCGGTCTTTTGGTACCGTATTTAGATCTACGTTGATTTCTTCCGTCAACGCCGGAAGTATCAAGTGCTCCACGAATGATGTGATAACGAACGCCCGGAAGGTCTTTCACCCTACCGCCACGGATCATTACAATACTGTGTTCTTGGAGGTTATGACCTTCACCAGGAATGTAGGCATTTACCTCTTTTTGGTTCGTAAGACGAACTCTCGCTACTTTACGCATAGCAGAATTAGGTTTTTTAGGGGTCGTTGTATAAACCCTTACACAAACGCCTCTGCGTTGCGGGCAAGCATCCAATGCAGGAGATTTACTCTTGTCAGTCAACTTTTTACGTCCCTTGCGGACTAACTGTTGAATCGTCGGCATACTGTCTTTTATTTATATTTTTTTTATTTTATATCCCTTTTTTTGGGGGGTGCAAAGGTATATTTTTTTGTAAATCAATGATACCTTTATTAAAAATAATTTAATTTTATCAAAAAACATCTACCAATAATTTTCATTATCGGTTTTTTTGTTGTTTATGAAGAGATATAAAGAGGGTGAATTCTTTTTTTCGACCTGCACTGAACAAAACTTTGTTGAGAACGGATGGTACCGCTTGTTCAGTCGAAGCCTATAGTCAGTCAGTTTTTCAGGCTCCTTATATCTTATTCATTACATTTTCAGTACTTAAACCTTTTCCTGAAAAGTGGGTGCAAAGGTATTTTATTTTATCTAATGTACAAATTTTTTGATGTTTTTTTTATTCAAAAAACAAATCCGTATATCATTGATTATCTTATTTTTAAAAAATAATCATGAATAATTTTTATTTTCTTTCGTAAAAAATGTAATAAAAGTCCCAAAAAAGCAGTGGCTTTGGAAATAATTAATCAAAAAAGTATCGTAATAAGTTATCTGATATCATCACAAAATTCCTATTCTCTTAATGATTCATGAATGGTGCGTTTTAAAATTTCAGATTATTTCTATTTATATGAAACAAATATTAATTTCGCGAAATAAATTTTTCACAAAAATATAAATATAATCTATTAAATAACAAATAATTAATTTTATTGTAATGAGTCAAATTGTTGCCATCCACGCTCGTCAAATTTTGGATTCACGTGGAAATCCAACTGTTGAAGTTGATGTTTATACCGAAGCAGGTGCTGTTGGTAGAGCTGCGGTTCCGTCAGGTGCTTCTACCGGTGTTCACGAAGCTGTTGAACTGCGTGATAATGATAAAGGCGTTTTTTTAGGTAAAGGTGTTTTACAAGCTGTTAACAATGTTAATGATACTTTAAGTAAAGAAATTGTTGGCATGCAGGTTTCTGACCAAATTGCTATTGATAACAAAATGTTAGAAATTGATGGCACTCCTAATAAATCTGCAATGGGAGCCAATGCTATATTAGGTATATCGTTAGCTTGTGCCAAAGCTGCTGCTCAAGAAAACGGACAAACACTTTTTAATTATATTGGTGGTGTTAATGCTCACACTTTGCCGGTTCCGATGATGAACATTTTAAACGGAGGTTCTCATGCCGATAATAGTGTTGATTTTCAAGAATTTATGATTATGCCTCATGGAGCTTCTTCTTTTTCAGAAGCTCTTCGAATGGGTTCAGAAGTTTTTCACAATTTAAAATCGGTTTTGAAAAAAGACGGTTTTTCGACAAATGTAGGCGACGAAGGCGGTTTTGCTC
>JAQUSR010000168.1 GCA_028710155.1 Bacteroidales bacterium
CCGGGACCATCTTGTGCCTATTGTTTGCCGGCTGGAGCATTTTTTGAATCGGGATCGCCTCCTTGAATCATGAAGTCGCTGTAAACGCGGTGAAAAAGCAGGTCGTTAAAAAAACCTTCTTTCACTAATTGCATGAAATTGTCGCGATGAAAAGGGGTTTCGTTATACAAAACGCCGGTCATATCTCCAAACGATGTGGAGATTACAAATTTTTGTTGTTTCATGGTATCTTTGTTTGAATTTTCTGTTGAAAGCAGCGAATCGGTCGCTGTGGTGTCGATTTGCGGCGTGGTTGTTTCGTCGTTTTTGGGCGTTGAACTGCTGCAACTATAAAGAATACTGAACAATAATAATAAAACAGGAATAAATAACTTTTTCATTATCAAATAATTATATTAAAATATAGAGCTCTTCAAAAAGTGGTGCAAATATAGTGTAATATTGATTCAAATTGGAGCTGTTTTTTGTCAAAATCAGAGGTGTTTTTTGATGTCATCATTGAATTAACATTGAAATTTCCATCCAACGTTCCATTTTTTCATCAATGGTTTTTAAGATTGTTGCAATTTCAACAGACCATTGAGTGAGCTCTTCAGTGGTGCCACCGTGATTTAATTTTTCAGTTAAATTGTCTTTTTCTGCCTCCAAATCAGCGATTTCTGTTTCTAATAGTTCATACTCTCGCATGATTTTATAGGAAGGTTTCAATGATGTTTTCGGTTTTTCTTTGACAGGTTTTTGCAATTTTTCTTCTAACTCTTTCTGGTGGCGGGCTTGTGCCTCTTTTTCCTCTTTATAATTTAGGTATTGCGTATAATTTCCCGGAAAGTCTTTGATGTTGCCCTCGCCTTCAAAAGCAAAAATGTGATCGGCAAGTTTATCCATAAACCAACGGTCGTGCGACACAATGAGGATACACCCCGGAAAAGAGCCCAGAAAATCTTCTAAAGCATTGAGTGTGGCAATATCAAGGTCGTTGGTGGGTTCGTCCAAAATCAAAAAATTGGGATTTTGCATCAAAATCATCAATAAGTAAAGTTTTCGTTTTTCGCCACCGCTTAAAGTCGAAAAGTAAGCATATTGTTCGGTAGGCGAAAAACCGAAATGTTGTAAAAATACGCTTGTTGAAACGGTGCCTTTTCCCACATTCACCTCTTCTGCAATCTCTTTCATGATGTCGATCACGCGGCGTTCTTTGCCGTCGATGAATCCTTCTTGCCGATAGTAGCCCAATTGCATGGTTGTTCCGCGCGTAATGCTGCCGTGGTCGGGATGTAAGTCGCCGGCAATCATATTCAACAAAGTCGATTTTCCCGTTCCGTTCAATCCTGCAATACCGATTTTTTCGGCATGTTTGAAAATATAGGAGAAGTCTTTGATATAGGTTTTGTCGCCAAAACTTTTTGAGACGTTGTAAAGTTCTAAAATTTTCTTTCCCAATCGGGCGGCATTGACTGAAAATTCTGTTTTATCTTCGTGAATCCGTTTTTTGGCACGTTCTTCCAAATCGTAAAAAGCATCAATGCGGGCTTTGGCTTTGGTAGCACGAGCTTGAGGCATCCGCCGCATCCAATCCAACTCCGTTCGATAAATATTTTGTGCTTTTTCGATGCTGCGTTTTTCTAACTCTATCAATTCGGCTTTTTTTGCCACATAATAGGAATAATTTCCATGAAACGGACGCATGGTTTTGCGGTCTAATTCCAAAATCGAATCGCACACGTTATCCAAAAAATAGCGGTCGTGCGTTACCATAAAAACGCTGAGATTGCTTTTCGACAAATAGGATTCCAACCACCGAATCATCTCCAAATCAAGATGGTTGGTCGGTTCATCTAAAATCAGCAAATCGGCAACATCAATCAACACACTTGCCAATGCCACTTTTTTCTGTTGCCCTCCCGACAGCGTCGAAACATCTTGTGATAAATCTTTGATTTTGAATTTATCCAATATTTCAGTCATTCGGGCATCATAATCCCAAGCCTGCATCGCATCCATTCGTGCCGTAGCTTGATCCATCGCTCTCAAATTGGCTTCCGAGTTATCTTTTTCGTAAACGGAAATCGTTTCGTGATATTTTTGAATAGTCTTAACAAAATCATTTTCAGTATTATAAATAGCTTCACCGACTGTTATACCTTTTTCAAATTTTGGATTTTGCGGCAAATATCGAATTTTCATCTCCGGACGAATGGTCACTTTTCCCGAGTCTTGAATATCGTTGCCCATGATGATATTAATCAGCGAAGTTTTACCGGCACCATTACGAGCGATCAAAGCCTTTTTATCGCCGCGATTGATGTCGAAAGAGATATCTTCAAACAATAATTTTTCTCCGAATGATTTGGTTAAATTTTCTACTTGGATAAAATTCATTCTATCAAAATCTATATATAAATATGTTAATCAATTGTTTATATTAACAAACATTCAATAATGTTGTTTTTTTCATTTTTGTTAGGTTGATGAACACGCATGAAAGAACGATTTTTTTACCGTTTCATTTCATCAACGTTTATTATCGGCTTTTTTTTCTTTTGACCCATGAAAAAATTTTTTTCAAAAAATGGTCATTAATCTTCATAATTTCATCTTATTCAATGCTATACAAATATTATTGATTTGCGGCAGCTTGATGCAATCATGGGGCAATCGATATTTTGAATAGCGTTTCAAGATTCAATTTACCTAACTAATAATAAGGAACAAGTATTTTTTTTGCAAAATTAATTAAAAAGCTTTCCATCGAAGTGCATCAATCATTTTTTCATTTTAGAGCGAACCATGATTTATGGATACCGATTGCTGACAAAGGTCAAATTATTCCCTACTAATATATAATAGGTATTATCTACAAATTTAAAAAATCATAAATCAAAAAGAAATATGAAAAAGAAGGCAAAAAAACTACCTTTGCACCAATTTTTTGGAGAGAAAAAATTTTTTTTAAACGATTGATTAATATAACATGTACAACTATATAGAGGGAAAATTGGTTGAGATAAATCCGGCTTATGCGGTTATTGATTGTGGAGGAGTGGGCTATCTGATCCGAATTTCAATTAATACATATACAGCCATAAAAGATGAAAAGCAATGTAAATTATTGATACATTTGAATTTCATGGTCGGAGTTCAAGGTAGTGCTATGGATTTATACGGTTTTTCGACTGAAAGTGAACGAAAATTATTTCGATTATTAGTGGCTGTGAGTGGTGTCGGTATGAATACGGCACTTTTGATTCTCTCCGCTTTATCGCCTTCACAATTAGTGGAAACGATAGCATCGGAAAATATCAATGCTTTAAAAAGTGTCAAAGGTATCGGAATCAAAACTGCTCAACGAATCGTCATTGAGTTGAAAGATAAAATCGAAAAAGACGACTGCACTGAATCGATAAAAATTTCTCCTGCACACAATACGAAACGCGAAGAAGCGTTATCAGGTCTAATTGTTTTAGGCTTTCAACGTTTTGCAGCACAAAAGGTGGTCGATAAAATTTTATTGAATAATCCTGATATTCATGTTGAAACGTTAATAAAAGAATCGTTGAAATATTTGTAAGATATTGATTTTTAATGGGTTTTTTTGAAATAATTTCTTCTTTAATCAGAAAATCAAAATATTTTAGTATTTTGTTTTTTTTGTGTTTGACAGTATCAATGCTTCAAGCGCAAAACAATGATGAACTTATTTATCCCCTTGATAATAATTCCATTTCATCAGAGCCCGGTGTAGTCCCCGGTGAAAGCGGATTATATATGCAAACACCTTCCAATATTACTCAAGAGGTGGTGTTTAATCCACAAACTGGTAACTACGAAGTTCATTACAAAATTGGCGATAGAGAATATCGTGCGCCGGATGTGATGACGTTTGATCAATACATGAAATACAACGAAAAACGTTCACTAAATCAATATTTTAAAAGTAAAACAACAGCTTCTCGTCAATTAGGAGGCGAAGGTATTATTCCTTCCATTTATATCGGTGGTGAAGCCTTCGATAGAATTTTTGGTGGTAATACCATAGAAATCAGACCTCAAGGTAATGTTGAATTGCGTTTTGGCGTTGTCTATAATTTTCGAGACGACCCCAACTTGAGTGAACGTTCTCGTAAAACAACCGATTTCGATTTTCAAGAAAAAATTAATATGAACGTGGTGGCGAAAATTGGTGAAAAAATTGAATTTAAAGCCAATTACAATACAGAAGCCACTTTTGAATTTGAAAATAAATTACAACTAAAATACGAAGGTCAAGAAGACGATATTATCAAATTGATTGAAATCGGCGATGTATCTCTACCGTTGACCAGCTCGTTAATCACCGGAAGTCAAAGCCTTTTTGGTGTAAAAACAAAATTGCAATTTGGAAAAACAACGGTTACAGCTGTTGTTTCACAACAAAAAAGCGAAGCCGAAAATATTACTGTAGAAAATGGAGGACAAAAAACCGAGTTCGAAATCGAATGTGATG
>JAQUSR010000169.1 GCA_028710155.1 Bacteroidales bacterium
CGTGCCAGTGAACTACATCGGCTGGAATTTCAACCACCTCGCCTGGCAAAAGCAGGCGAGGCTTTTCCTCTTTTGCCTGATAATAACCTTTGCCACCAACCGCAATGAGGATTTGTCCGCCAGAATGGTTATGCCAATTGTTTCTGCAGCCGGGTTCAAATGTTACATTGAAAACAGGACAGTTTAAATTGTTGTCCCGAGTTAACTGTGATAAATACGCCTGCCCGATGAAATATTGTGAAAACGCCTCGGGAAGCTTGTTCCCCAAAGGAAAAACACTGATTTTCGAACTATCTGTATTCATATTTTGTGCATTTAATGAATTGTTGTAACTGAATAACAAAATGGCAGTTATCGTTAAAACAATGATGAAGTCTTTCATCATTGTTTAATCTCTATCCACCATTTTTTCGCTGCTTGCAGGATAGCGACCGCCTGCGACTTGAATTTCGGCAAGTGCTTTTTCGATGCGGCCCAATTCGTCAGAAGTAAACTCAATAGTATCGGCACCGACATTTTCTTCCAAGCGGTGAATTTTTGTTGTGCCTGGAATTGGTATAATCCAGGGCTTTTGTGCGTGAATCCAGGCCAAAGCCAATTGTGCTGGTGTTGATTTTTTTTCGACAGCAATTTTATTTAACAAATCGATTAAAGCCATATTGACTTTCAAATTGTCTTGTTGGAAACGAGGTACTCCGTTTCTAAAGTCGTTTGAAGTAAATTGCGTTGTTGTATCAATTTTTCCAGTCAGAAAACCTTTACCCAGCGGACTGAACGGTACAAAACCGATGCCCAATTCTTCGAGTGTGGCAAAGGTTTTGGTTTCGGGTTCACGCCACCACATCGAATATTCGCTTTGCAATGCAGTTACCGGTTGAACAGCATGAGCACGGCGAATGTTCTTTACTCCAGCTTCCGACATCCCAAAATATTTCACTTTCCCTTCGGCAATCAAATCTTTTACCGTTCCAGCAACGTCTTCAATGGGTACTTTGGGGTCAATGCGATGCTGATAAAGTAAATCTATTGTATCAACTTTTAATCGTTTTAACGAACCCTCCACCGCTTGGCGAATATGAGCAGGACGACTGTTTAATTCAGATGTTTTTCCATTGGTAAAATCAAAACCGAATTTGGTGGCAACCACTACTTTATCTCTGAAAGGTGCAATAGCTTCGCCCACAACTTCTTCGTTTACAAACGGGCCGTAAATTTCGGCGGTATCGAAAAATGTAACGCCTAATTCATATGCACGGTGAATGACTTTTATAGCTTCCTCTTTACTTACTCCAGGTCCCATTGCAAAACTCAAACCCATACAGCCCAAGCCAAGTGAGGAAACCTCTAATCCTTGTGTTCCTAATTTTCTTGTTTTCATAACTTCTCTTTATTTGTTTAACCAACTTTTAATTGTACTATCGGCATTGGCAACAGATCCGCCACGGATGGCAATGGCATTTGTTACATTTGCCCCGATACAGGTTTGCTGAATATCCTTTATGCTGTGTCCCAACCCGCTACCTTCGTGAGTGCAGAACGGAATAATGGTTTTACCCGAGAAATCAAATGCTTCCAAAAAGGTAAAGACTGCCATGGGAAAAGTTCCCCACCAATTAGGATATCCTAAATATATGGTATCGTAATCGTCAAGAGATTCAGGAAACGACACCAACTCCGGACGAGCACGACTGCGGAGTTCGGCCATAGATACATTGGTAGTTTCCGTATAGTCGATAGGATATTCTTCGACTGTTTCCATTTGAAATAACTCTCCACCGATTTGTTTTTGTATTTTTTCGGCAACAACTTCTGTGTTGCCATGCTTTAAATTCACAATATTACCGGACACATAATTTTGTCCGCGACGTGAATAGTAGGCAATTAGGATTTTCATATCTGTAATTATTTTTTTAACCTAATTTTATTTTGCAAATGTCTGATTATTAATGCAAATAATTCTTATACAAATTACAGAATTATATACCATTTTTACTGATTTAAAAAATATTATTAACAAACTGTGTTTGTTATGCTTATCTTTGCACAAATCAAAAGATAGGAATAAATATGAAAGATATATTTCGAATCGAATCGGTTGCGGATTATAACCATTTGTCAGGTATAGAAACTTTGCATCCATTGGTGACGATTGTTGATTTTTCGAAAACTGATGCTGATTACACTAACCATACCCATTTTTATTATGGCGTTTATTCTGTGTTTTTAAAGGATGTAAAATGCGGAGATTTGGTGTACGGACGCAATAAATATGACTATGAAGAAGGCAGCTTGGTTTTTATTTCGCCGGGGCAGCTTTTGGAAGTAATTCGTAACAAGGATGTTATAAAGAAAAAAGGTTGGGCGTTGCTTTTTCATCCCGATTTAATTCACGGTACTAATTTAGGACGACAAATTGGTGATTATACTTTTTTTTCATACTCTATTAACGAGGCTTTGCATATATCTGAACGCGAACGAAAAATGGTGCTGGAATGTTTCGATAAAATAGCTTATGAAATTAATCAGCCAATTGATAAGCATAGCCGAAAATTAATAGTTAACAATATTCAGCTTTTTCTTGACTATTGCACGCGTTTTTACGATCGGCAATTTATTACTCGCGAACAAGTAAATCAAGGTTCGTTGGAGCAATTTGAGACTGCTTTAAATGAATATTTTAAATCGGATAAACCTCAGCATTTCGGATTGCCTTCTGTTGCTTATTTTGCCGAACAATTGCATTTGTCATCAAATTATTTTGGGGACTTAATCAAAAAAGAAACAGGGAAATCGGCACGGGAATATATTCAATTGAAAATGATGGCTATAGCTAAAAATCGTATCCTCGACTTATCAAAACCAGTAAATGAAGTAGCTTACGAACTTGGGTTCAAATATCCTCAACACTTTACCAGAATGTTCAAAAAAAGCGTGGGTATGTCGCCAAGTGAGTATCGGGGGAATTCGAATTAAGATTATAGTTATTCTGTGTTTATGTATGGTGTTGATTGAAATTTTGAACTCCAATTTAAATTGTCAATTTTGGCAACTGTGGGAGGGAAATAGATTTATTCTTGATTCTTGTTGATATCAAAAAGATAACCGCTACTTAATATGTACGTAGCGGTTATCTTGTTTTTCTGTTTTTCTTAATTGTTAGCCACAGGCATTTGAATTTCAGTGAGCCATTCGGTATCTGATTCTTTATTCCAAATACCATCAATGTAGCAGAAACGAGGATTATCTATCGGTGTGTATCCATTCTTCTCCGCGTACTCAAATAGTTTGGCAAATGTTTGTGGTAAAGTTTCGTATACCCCAATATGATTCATACATAATGCCATGGGAACTGCTGCTATCTGTTTAAATTTCAGCAGCGCAGTATCTGCTTTTTTTTCAGTAACTGCTTCACAATATTCAAGATCGATATTCGTCCGATATGCTCGGTTATGATCAATCGTGTAGCAATATTCGGGTTGAGCGCATACGCATCCAAGCCGTTGCATTTCGGGTCCTATTATGTTCGGACAGAGATTGAATAATTCGGCATAACCACTTATAATTCTTCGATGACTTGCTACAATAATTGCAGGCAATGATTTTACAACTACTTTTTCCATGTTTGTTTGTTTTTTGAGTTGTTTTTCTAAATCGCCTAGTTCTTTCAAACGCCAATGCAACTGTTGTTCTTCGTGCCTATATTCGGTTAACTTTTTTTGTATCATCTCCTTGGTCGGATTTTCTCGACCGTCTTCAAACAAATCTTTGATGTCGTCGAGTGAAAAACCTAGCTGTTTGAGATAGAGGATGTGCCCCATTTTATGGAGTTGAGTCACGTTATAGTAACGATATCCTGTCCATTCGTCCACCAAATAAGGCACGAGTAAACCTATTTTTTCGTAGTGCCTAAGCGTTTTTACGGTAACACGGTTCAATTTAGAAAATTCTCCGATTTTAAATTTGATTTTATTCATACGTTTATAAACTGTTCGCGAAGGTTTATGCCACAAAAGTAGAGCGTGACCTTAGGTACGAGTCAAGTATTTTTATTAAAAAATATCAAATTAGTTGTATTCCGCTTTTATTGCTGGTGTTTTGATGTGTTATTTCATGGTTTTGAGTGCTTTGCTGGTGGCTTCTAGTAGTGGCCTAGTTGACACATCGTGTCCTACGGCGTGTTGCATCCAGTAATTTGGTGTTAGTTTACCCGCTGGATAAATCCGTTGAATTTCGTCACCCAAATTTTTACCGTGTACTTGGTTTTCCAATTGAAATTCGATGATATGCCCGTATGGATAATTTGGCAGATACAAAGGAATATCAATCATGTGCGAATAGATGGCCAAAATCGGCGAATTCTGTTCGCCTAAAATCGGTGCATAGTATTTGTTCCAAATGGTTTTGGCGTTGGTGATGATGGTTGCTTTTAAATCTTCTACCGTAGC
>JAQUSR010000022.1 GCA_028710155.1 Bacteroidales bacterium
CTGAAATCCAATATTATCGACATCGTTCATGAACGATCCAATATGTCGATTCCTATCGGTTTTGTACGGGTGAGCCTGACTCTGAATTTACAAGACCAATCACAATTGAAAATCATTCAAGACGAGCTCTCTGCACACGGGTTGTCTATTGAAATCGTTCAATAAAATGATACTAAAATTTTTGGGAACAGGCACTTCGGGAGGCGTTCCTTCATTGGGTTGCCATTGTCATGTTTGTCAATCGAAAGATACCCGTGATGAACGTTTGAGGTCGTCGGTATGGCTGCAAATTGACGGTACGGCGTTGCTGATAGATGCCGGTCCGGATTTTCGTACACAAGCACTTCATCAACACATTTCCAACATTGATGCCGTTTTACTGACTCATTTCCATAAAGATCATATCGCCGGTTTAGACGACTTGAAACCCTTCTGTTTTCTTAACAAAAAATCACTTCCGCTGTTTGCCAACGATTCAACGCTAGATGCTATCAAAAACGATTTTTCGTATGCGTTGAAAGATTTTTCTACACAAGGTGTTCCTCATTTTTCTTTGCAAAAAATTGATGAACAACAATTTATATTTAATGGAATTTCCATTCAACCGATTCCCGTTTTGCATTATCAGTTGCCCATCATGGGGTTTAGAATTAAAAATATGGCGTATATCACCGATGCCAAAATCATCCCTGAAACATCGTATCAATTGTTACATGATTTAGATGTTTTGATTATCAATGCACTACGTATTCAACCGCACTTTTCGCATTTTTCGTTAGCGGAGGCTTTAAACGCCATTAATATCATTCAACCAAAAGTTGCCTATCTGACTCATATCGGACATCAAATGGGATTGTACCAAACTATTGAAAATCAACTGCCTGATTCTGTTCATTTAGCTTACGATGGCTTGACAATTGAAATATAGAAAGAAAATGATGGATAGTTGCTATGAAATCAAGAACAAATCTTTTTAATGGACATAAATTCAAGCATCGATGAATAAACCAATAGGAGTAAATATGAAATTATTTAAAATTTATTTGTTCTGTTTTGTTGTTGGAATGATGCTGCTAGTCGTATCGTGCAAAACAACTGAGGATGTTACGGTGAACGACCCGATAGAAGAGACAAATAAGATACCGCAACTTTTTCTTCCTTCATGCGAACCAACGCAGCGAATCATCTTCTATAACCTTGAAAACCTCTTCGATTTTCAACACGATTCGCTTAAAAATGATACAGAATTTCTCCCCGAAGGAGTGAGAGGTTGGTCAAAAACAAAATTTTACGAAAAGCTGAATCGTCTGTATAAAGTCTTTATGGCGTGTGGTTATCCCGGAAATCCTCCCGCTGTTATTGGCGTTTGTGAAGTGGAAAACGATTTTGCATTAACAAAACTCATCGAAAATACGCCGTTAAAAGATTTTGGTTATCAATTTGTTCACTACGAAGCTGCCGATGTTCGTGGCGTGGATGTGGCGTTGCTTTATCGTCCTGATCTGTTTGATTTGTTCGACAGCCGACCTTTTCCGGTGGTTTTTCCCTTTGATACAGCTTCAAAAACACGTGATATTCTCTATGTCAAAGGCTTGCTTTTTGGTCAAGATATGATTCATATTTTTATTAACCACTGGCCCTCACGCTATGGCGGTCAAGCCGCTACCATAAATAAACGAAATTATGTGGCAGGCTATCTTCGCTCCATCTGCGATAGTATTCTAAACGAAAATCCATCATCCAACATCTTGATTATGGGCGATCTAAACGACGATCCTACCGATGCCAGCCTTGTCGATTATCTTACGGCACCGCATTCCGAAACAGATACGCTGCATCCTGTCAACCTCACGCTGCCGTTAGCAGAAAGAGGCGAAGGCACTTTAAAACACGGAACAGGTTGGAATCTTTTCGATCAAGTGATCGTTTCACCGGCTTTGCAAAAAGGAACGAAAGGTTTGCAAATTTGTGGCGAACCCGTCATTTTTAAGTTCGATTTTTTGCTGGTGGATGATGAAACCAATGGCGGCAAAAAATTGTTCAGAACCTATAACGGAATGAATTATGCAGGCGGTTTTGCCGACCATCTTCCGGTTGGGGTTGATATCAAAAAACAATAACCAACTATTGACGTTGCTCGTTTTTGGAAAGGGGTGCTAATCAACCTTCACAGTGAAGATTGTTCTTTATCGATTTATCGCAATCACCGGAGCCGTTTGCAGTCGTTTAAAAGCACTTCTCCGATACAACTGAAATACCTTTTCAACAATAACTGAATCGAAACCTTGTGCTACGATTTGTTGTGCATCTTTTTGATTTTCACGCATTTCAATAAGAATAGCGTCTAAAACATCATATTCAGGAAGCGAGTCACTGTCTTTCTGCTCGGGATGCAACTCGGCTGACGGTGGTTTGATGATGCTGTTTTCCGGAATCACCTCTTTGTGGCGATTTAAATAACGGGCTAATGCATACACCTCGGTTTTGTAAATATCGCCAATGACAGATAGACTGCCGCACAAATCGCCATACAATGTACCGTAACCCACTGATGCTTCACTTTTGTTGGAAGTGTTGAGCAAGATATGACCGAATTTATTCGATAATGCCATCAACACAATAGCTCGAACGCGTGCTTGAATATTCTCTTCGGCAATTCCGAAAGATGTGCCGGAAAATTGAGGCTGTACCAATTGCATAATGGCTTCGTAGCCGTTTTTTATCGGAATAATATCAAATCGACAATGCAAATTCCGAGCTAAATCTTCTGCATCTTTGATAGAATGATCAGTCGAAAACTGCGAAGGAAGTGCTATGCCCCAAACATTTTCGCTGCCCAATGCCTCGCAAGCCAACGCTGCAACCACGGCCGAATCAATGCCCCCCGAAAGTCCTAAAATGGCTTGATGAAAACCGTTAGTTGAAAAAAAATCGTGAAGTCCTTGAATAAGGATTTGATGAATCGTTGAGATTTTGTCCACTTGAATAGTCTTATTCATAAGGTCGTTTTAAAAAATAAAGGCAATATTCAGTTCAAAATAGGAAAGAGTCGTTTTTGCTTTTTTCTCTACTCCTTCGTAGGAATAATTGAATTTGGCAATATTGTTAAGGGCTGTATTAAAATTTAAACCTACCGATATAAAAGACGATTGGTCGATATTAATTTCGCTGCCAATACCCAAAAGCAAACTTTCTTTTACCAATGTAAAATCGTTTTTTACATCTTCTTTATTAACTTGTTTTGTGTTAAATTTTTTGTCAGAATCTGTAAAAGAATAGGTTCGATCGCTTTTGGCATTGAAACAAAAAGCGGTGTTTAATCCCATCTGACCATAAATGCGAACTTTGCCAAATTTGTTAGTGCGAAGTTTTACGGAAACGGGAATTTCTAAATATTGAAATTTGACGGTTTGTTGCACATCGGCAATCTGTTGATAAAAGATAGATTGTGTATCTGTTGTAGCGTTAATCCCTTGATACGATAATTTTCCGCGCGAATAATTGTAATTAACACCGGTAAGAATCATATAATTCTCCGTGAAATTAAATTCAGCTACAAATCCGCCTGTAAATCCTATCGAAGTTCCTTCTCCTTTCAAACCCACATCGTTGGCATTGAACCATCCAAGAGTTGGACTTGCTTTAAATCCCAATTGAAAAGGTTTGTATTGGGCAAATAAAGTATTGCTTACAATAACAAAAGCTACTAAAAGAAAAAATTTTTTCATATTAAAAAGGTTAAATTGTTTAATTCTTTAAAAACTGATGGACATTCTCTTGACAACGTTTTATCATTGCTTTTTTGCGGGCAATTACTGAAATATCAAGGATACG
Source organism: Bacteroidales bacterium (assembly GCA_028710155.1). Lineage (GTDB taxonomy): Bacteria > Bacteroidota > Bacteroidia > Bacteroidales > WRLA01 > WRLA01. Next base: position 3,835 of record JAQUSR010000022.1, read on the forward strand.
AAGTTTTAAAATTGAGCTTTCCGATATCGCCGTTTTTGCCTAAGTGTGTTTGTAAATCTTCCGACATTTTTGGAGAGACTAACATATTTTCGGCAGTGCGAGAAAACCTACAAGTGAAGAGTCCGTAAACATTGTTGCTGCCGGTAGATGAAGTTAAATTGGTGTATTCGGGGCGGTCTTGAATGATGCCCGATGATGTAGAATTAATATCTAAATAGGTGTACATTTCGGGTGAACAACTCCAAAAATAAAAATTAAAATATCGTGGAATACGGATAACATTTTCATCTTCATCTATCTTGGAAGTTAACCAAGTATAAAAAGCGGAGGGATTGTAATAAATATCCAAATTATTGGGGTTATTAGGCATATTGGATGGATTGCCGTCGTAATTAACGCTGCCAAATGTGTACAACAATGTATCAAAGGTGAAATTACCCGATAAATCATATTCTTGATACACAAAAGTCATATATACATTGTAGCTTTTGTTATAGGCTGTAGGAATAATTTCGATTTTTGATGATGTCGCTGTATAAAGCATTCCAAATTGATAGGTCGCTGACCCCGGTTCAACATTAACACCCGATGGTTGACGCACACTTAACGAATTCATCATATTCGATGATGCGTAAATCTTTTTTCCGCTGACGTTATTGGTGATCTCTAAATGAATGACTTTGTCTTCTATTTTATTCAAATCAAATGAATAATCAAATTTGAAAACGGGATAGGGGTTGCCGTCCCAATAAAAATCGCCTAAACTATCAGTTTTATGTACCATCACTTTTTCTAAAGTCCAATCCATATTATAAACTGGTGTTGAACCATTTTTCTCGGTAACAAAAACATTGACTGTCAGGCTGTCTAAATAAATATTGGCTTCTTCTTCGTTGGCCATTACAAAAGCGTCTCCTTCGGTAAGAAAAGCTTTTTGAATTCTGACATAATGCACTGTATCTTTTGGATTAATGATACCATAAACAAGGGTAATATCTTGTTCGTGATTGACAAAAGGATTTGGATCTTTGTTGCAACCTGCACAAAATAATAAACTTATTATCAGCAGGATAGAAATAGAAAGAGTTTCTTTGTTCATCTTTTTGTGTTGAATTTTTAGCATGTGCAAAGGTAATTTCTTTTGTTTTTGTTTTGACATCAAATTTTATTACCATAAATATTTGTGATTCACAGAAATGGAAAAGAAAAACGGTCAAACAGCTATTCTTTGGCCGCCAATCGTGTGATGAAAATTGGTGTTACTATGTTTTTAATATGGGTGAGGCGTTTTCGCTTTCTAATGATCAAAAAACAATTATTCTTGAATATAAATTCGTTTTACTCGTGGCGAAATACCTGTAAACAATTCGTATGGAATAGTTCCTGCTTCTTGTGCCAAAACGGCAATGGGATTGTTTTTTCCGAAAATTTCTACGCGATCGCCTTCGTTGGCGTTAATGTCGGTTACATCAACCATACACATATCCATACAAATATTGCCTACAATGGGGCAACGCTGTCCGTTGATCAACACTTTTCCTCTATTTTTTAAAGCACGATGCAATCCGTCGGCATATCCAATGGGAATAGTGGCGATGCGGCGCTCTGTCGTAGCCAAAAATCCTTGACTATATCCTACATATTCGCCTTTGGCAATCGTTTTAATTTGCGAAATGACCGAAAACAAACTATTGACCACCTCCAAATGCTGTTGTTCATCTTCATTCGAGGCAACACCGTACAAACCAATACCCAAACGGACCATGTCAAAACGTGCTTGTGGCAATCGGCTGATGGCTGCACTATTGGAAATGTGACGCAATACAGGATAGGGAAGGGCTTGTGCTATTTTTTGACTCATCTGTTCAAATCGTGTTAACTGTCGCTCTGTGAAGTTGTCGCAAGCAGAATCATCACTACAGGCAAAATGCGAAAAAATCGATTGTAAACGACAGTTTCTAAGTTGTAATAATTTTTCTATCAATCTATCCAAATCATGTTCTTCAAAACCCAATCGGTGCATTCCTGTATCCAATTTGAGATGAAAATGAATCACTTGATCGCAATAAAACAGCTGATGTTGAATCAACTCTTCCAACAATTGCAACGTGCGAAAATTGTAAATTTCAGGCTCTAAACGATATTTTAAAATATCTTCAAAACCGGAGGCTTCAGGATTCATAATCATAATCGGTAACTGAATCCCTGATTTTCGCAACTCTATGCCTTCGTCAATATATGCAACACAAAGATAATCAATGTTTTGATGTTGTAAAATATTGGCGATTTCGGTGCTGCCGCTGCCATAAGCAAATGCTTTGACCATAGCCATCATCTTTGCCGGTTTTGCCAATAAACGATAATAATTTAAATTGTGTATCAACGATCCGATGTTGATTTCCAACACCGTTTCGTGCGTCTGTTTTTGTAATACATTGTTGATGTTTTCAAACTGAAATCGCCGCGATCCCTTTAATAAAATGGCTTCCGAGTGAAAAGGAATTTGTGCGATTTTTTCCGGCAATTGAGGAGTGTTTTCAAAGAAAAGGCTGCCTTCCGGAAATAGCTGCCGATGTTGCATCAATTCGTTGCCAATGCCGATAAATCGTGTGATTTTTTTCTCTTTGATTAAATCTGATACTGTTTGATATAAATCGTCTGATTTTTTTCCCGATTGTGGAATATCTGATAATATCAACGTTTTTTGGTGGTCAATGGCTTGTTGTTGCAAAAAATCTAAAGCCATTCGTAGCGAATCCATATCCAAATTGTAACTATCATTGATGATGATACAATCATGGTTGCCTTGATGCATCTCTAAACGCAGTGCCACCGATTTCAACTTTTGCAGCGACGGCAACAAATTTTCAACGGGCAATTGAAGATATATTGCCAATGTCAAACAGTGCATGATATTTTCTATCGAAGCTTGGTCGGCGAAGGGAATGTTAATGTCAAATTGTTTTTGTTGATACGTGCAACGAAGATGAGTGCTGTTCAACGAAATAGTCTCTTGTTCCATTTTTAAGAAGGAATCAGATTGATGTCCCCATGAAATCAATTGAATGTTGCGATGTTGTGCGAATTTTTGAATCTCTTGTGATAAAACAACTTGATCGCTACAGTAAATCAATGTTTTAACATGTTCAAAGAGTTGCAACTTTTCTTGAATTTTTTGAGTAAGCGTTTCAAAATTTTCGCTGTGTGCCGACCCGATATTGGTAAAAATTCCGATAGTGGGTTGAATCATTTTTTCAAGTCGTTGCATTTCGTCGGGTTGCGAAATTCCCGCTTCAAAAAAGCACAAATCATCATCGGCAGAGGCTTGCCATAACGATAGCGGTACGCCGATTTGGGAGTTGTAGCTTTTGGGACTTGCCGTAATACGAAAATAAGGCTCTAACAGCTGTTTGCTCCACTCTTTGACAATGGTTTTTCCGTTACTTCCGGTAATTCCTACAATTTTGCCTTTCAGTGTTTTACGATGTTCAATGGCTAATTGTTGTAACGCATCAACGCCATTTTCCACAAAACAAAAATTGCCTTTCGGAAAATTTTTGATAGGAAAATCGGATTGTGTAATCACAAAGTTGCGAACGTTTTGATCGTATAACTCTTGGATATATAAATGGCCGTCGTTTCGTGGTGTCGTTAACGCAAAAAAGATTGTTTTGGACGGGAAAAGCAATAGCCGGCTGTCAATAAGTAATTCGCTAACAAGATTATTGTTAACAAATTGTATCAGCCGTCCATGAATCATTTTTGAGATTTCTTCAATGGTATTCATCGGCAATATTTTTTTTGCAAAAGTAATACAAAATCATTGCTTGGATACAAAATCAAGTATCCAATGTTGTGCAGGATGAGTAGATGGGCTGAAAAAATTTTTGTTCAGAATCTAATCGCTCGGCGTTTATCCATTCATCGATTTCAAAAACTCTTCGTTGTTTTTTGTCCACCGAAGTTTGTCTTGTAATGTCTGCATGGCTTCCATGGGGTTCATATCGGCTAAAAGCGTACGAAGTGCCCAAATGCGTTTGAGCATGGTGGCATCCAACAATAAATCGTCGCGACGTGTGCTGGAAGCAACAATATCAATGGACGGGTAAATGCGTTTATTAGAAAGTTTTCTGTCTAACTGCAACTCCATGTTACCGGTCCCTTTGAATTCTTCAAAAATAACTTCGTCCATCTTCGATCCGGTATCGGTTAAGGCTGTTGCCAAAATCGTCAAAGAACCGCCGTCTTCAATTTGACGGGCTGCTCCGAAGAAACGTTTCGGACGATGTAGTGCCGTGGCTTCAACGCCGCCCGACAACACTTTTCCTGATGCCGGCGAAACCGTGTTGTAAGCCCGTGCTAAACGGGTGATAGAATCTAACAAAATGACCACATCATGTCCACATTCAGTCATTCGTTTTGCTTTTTCTAATACAATGTTGGCCACGCGCACATGACGGTCGGCGGGTTCATCAAAGGTTGAGCTGATGACCTCGGCTTTTACGCTGCGTTTCATATCAGTAACCTCTTCCGGACGTTCGTCAATCAATAAAACGATGAGATAAACTTCCGGATGATTGTAGGCAATGGCATTAGCTATCTCTTTTAACAACATTGTTTTACCGGTTTTTGGCTGCGCAACAATCAAACCACGTTGTCCTTTTCCGATAGGTGTAAACATGTCAATGATTCGACTAGATAATGTGGCTTGCGGATGTTCTGCCAAGTTGAATTTCTTCTCCGGAAATAACGGTGTCAAAAAATCGAAGGGTACTCTGTCGCGTACTTTTTCAGGTTTTAAACCATTGATAAGCTCAACTTTTGTCAACGGGAAAAATTTTTCTCCCTCTTTTGGCGTTCGAATAATTCCTTTGACGGTATCGCCGGTTTTTAAACTGAACAGTTTGATTTGTGATTGCGAAACGTAAATATCGTCCGGTGACGAAAGATAGTTATAATCAGAAGAACGCAAAAATCCATAACCTTCAGCCATCACTTCTAAAACACCTTCGCTCGAAACGGTTCCTAGAAAAGAATCGTGTGCGGGTGTATTTTCTACATTAGCGGATTTTGTTTCCGAATGTTGGTTGGTTTCGTCCGATAATGTTCGTCCGTCCTCTTTTTTATGAACGGGATTTTGCTTTTTGTTATGGTAATTATTGTTGTTGTTGTATTTGTTATTATGGTTCTGAGCCGTTCTTGGCGTTGTAGTTGGTGCAGAAAGTTCTTCCGAATTATCGGTAGTCTTCACTGAATCAATGTCGTCTATATCTACTAATGGTGCTATTTCTTCTTCAATGATCGGTTGCGAAAAAACATCCGAAACAGAAGGTGCATTAGTGGCAGATTGCGATTCCGACGGCTCTTTGATAACATTGCCCGAAGTGGCGATCCTGTTGCCTTCAACAATGCGTTTTCTTTTGCGTTTTTTTAACGGGGAGCTAACCGGATTTTCGTTTTCTGAAGTCTCTGTAATTACTGTATCTGTTTCTGCTTCAGTTTCTGTCTCTGTTTCTGTTTCTATTTCTGTAGCAACATTGGCGGATGGCTCTTGCGGTGGTAGTGATGATGGAAATAATTGGCTGTTGTCTGTTTCTTTGTAGTTGTAAATTAAATTGACAATATCCGGTTTTTTAAGATGTTCTATCTCAGTAATACCTAATCCTTGTGCAATACGCATCAATTCTGCTACTCTTTTTTGCAAAAGCTCATTCTTTTTATACATAATGGTTGTATTATTTTTTTGAATTATGAACACGACTTATTTGGATTATCAATTAATGATTATCAATGATGTTTTAATAATCGTAGGGTGAAGTCTGCCGGTTTTTTTGCCTAATTATCTTGATTCATTGGTGATGAATGGATCAAATTGTCGAAAGGTATAAAGCAAAATAATGGAGAAATGTTGATGTAATCAATAATGGATAAGAAACAATATTAAGATTATAGATAATAATTCATTGATTTAAAATCGATTTATTTTTTTTGATTCATGAAATATGAATAATGGACGCAAAACAACGCTCAAAATAATAAAAAAACATAGAAAGTTTTTTTGAAATCAAAGCTATTTTTGAGTGAAAAATAACGTGTGGTTTTGTGCGTGCAAAGGTAGTGTAATTTGTTTAGGGAACCACTTTAATGAAAAATAAATATTTTTATAAAAAAACGCTGTAATTTATTGATAAATAATATAAAAAAATTTTTTTATTTTTTAAATATTGAATAATAAATGTAAAAAAAGTTGAAAGAAAGAGTGGTTTTTATATGTCAAATCGTTCTCTAAAAAAATGATTATTGACCCAAAAAAATTTTTTTAGATCTTTGTTTAATTCAATTCTGCCAAAATGGTTGTTTTTCCTTTAACTTTTTGATGCAGACGAACTTTAATATCAGCATCCAAGGGAAGATAGATGTCAATTCTAGAACCGAATTTGATAAAACCCATCTCTTTTCCTTGTTCGGCAATATCACCTTCTTTGGGATAACAAACAATTCGGCGGGCAACCCATCCGGCAATTTGACGAAACAAAATGGCTTGTTGATTTTTGTTTTCTACTACAACAGTCGATCTCTCATTCTCTTCCGATGATTTTGGATGAGAGGCAATGAGATAATTGCCTTCGTGATAATTGACATATTTGACTATTCCACTAATGGGAAACCAATTCACATGGGCGTTATTAATACTCATAAACACCGAAATCAGTATTCGATTATCTTTGAAATATTCTTTTTCGTACACCTCTTCAATGGTAACCACTTTGCCGTCGGCAACGCTCAATACTTGATAATCGCTTGGATCACAATCGCGGAGCGGAACTCGAAAAAATCGTACCACAACAACGGTGAATATGAATAGTACACCATATATGATAAGATGATAAATCGTTTGTTCGCTATCAATCAAATTGATGCAACCAATAATAATCGCTAAAATGATTAGGTTAATTAAAATAATAAAACGTCCTTCTTTATGTAATCTCATTAGATACAATAATTTATAATATATAAATAGGCCAAAATAAATGGTGCTGCAAAGATAGTACTATCGAATCGATCTAACAATCCCCCGTGACCGGGCAAAATATTTCCGGAATCTTTCACGTTCAAAGCCCGTTTAAATAGCGATTCGGATAAATCGCCTAAAGTTCCGACAACAGAAACAATCACGCCAAAACCTATCCATTGTCCTAAAGTCAAAATATGGGTGGTTCGATAGAAAATATAGGTGCATAAACAAGCAAAAACTAATCCTCCTATGGCGCCTTCCCACGATTTTTTCGGGCTTACTTTTTCATATAATCGATGTTTACCGAAAGCGTATCCGGTTAAATAGGCAAAAGTATCAAAACTCCAAATGGTTAAAAAGAACGCTAATAGTAACCATTTTCCGTCGTCAACGCCCAAAGCGCGAATACCTGTTAATGTGGAAAAAGGTACTGCAACCAATAATACAGACAAAATACCCGACATGATTCGTGGTATGGTGGTTAAGGCTTCATGCGATAAAAGTGCAACTATCGGAATCAATAATAATAGCGGAAAAGCTATTACAACAATATATGAAAATTCGGGTAACAAAAACGCTAAAGAAATTGTGGCAAATATCATTGTGGCAACCAAAGTCGAAAATATTTGAAATCCTTGATGCTTTTTGGAATCAACTAACGAAAAAAACTCAAATGCACTTCCAAATGTCATCGCACAAAAAACAACAAAAAAAGCCCATGGCGACCATAAGATGGATCCAATAATGATGGCAATAAAAACAGCACCGGTTAACGAACGAATCAACATATTTTTCATAAAAAAGAAAAGTTATTTGTTTCGATTTTGAAGTAGAGTAGTAGCGGCTTCAACATCTTTTTTGTCAACATAGATCTCTACATCTCCAAATAAAAATTGAGTATCCCGTTGATTTAAAATGTGTGCTTGGATACCATAATCGTTGAATAATCCGACAATCAGTTCTGCATTAACCATATTGGCAGCCGAATAAATCTTTACTAAATCACTTGTTTCCATAATAGTTTGTTAATTAGGTTTTTGATGAGATTTTTGTTAGTCGTGATGAACATAAAAAACATATAGTTCGCGCGTTCCGTGAACACCGATAATCGGATGTCCGAGTGCGTAGGTGCGACTTGGGCCGGTGATCAACGACAATACAGATGGTTTGTTTTGTCCGTATTTTTTTTGTAAAATAGGTGCAACATCCGATACGTTTTCCACCATTTGCTCCGGAAATGCAATCACAAAACGAACATCCGGCGAAATATTTCCGACAACACCACAAGGCGAAGCGGAAGACAGCAACACAGCTCCGTAACGAGCAACCAAAGCATCGCAAAAAGAAACAACAACGCGTGCTTTTGGAAGATCTTCAAGTTCGTTAATGTACTGAATGTTGGTTTGGGTAAACAATAATTCAATTTTTGGATCATTCGTAAAAATGGGCGATAAATTTCGATCATGAATAATAGTGTTGATACTTTCAATCAATTCAAGATCATTGTCACAATAGATAAAATAACCTTCTGATGAATCCATGATTTTGGCAAAATGAAGTGCTAATGAATTCAACCGATCTTCTTCTGTTGCTATGGACGGATAAATCGGTTGATCTAAATCAACATCATGTGCTATATGATTGATTTTCCCGTCTATTTGGGCATCACGAATGGCTTTTAAAACCTGCTCTCGTGCTGTCATTTGTTCCATCGCCAATAGGTTTTTTCTTACAAAAATGTTTGGTGCAAAGGTAATATTATTCAGGTAAAATTAGCTTTATTACGAACACATTTTTATTCCTTGTTTTACATTTTGAGTGCCATCTTTTTTGCTTTTGTGTGTTCATCATAAAAGCGAATAAGCAACCAAAATCTAACAACGCTTCTTTGTGTCAACGCACGTTTTTTTTGCTAACTTTGCACCTTAAAAATAAAAATTCTGTCTATGATAAAAATGTCTGTTATAAAATGGTTTGATACATTTTCAACATCATTAAATGCTGACTTTTGGAACGATGTTTTGATCTATTCGTTGATTGTAGCTGCATGTGTTGTCTTGTATTATCTCTTACGAATGATGGTCATTCATGTTGTCAAACGCCTCGTCAATAAAAGCAAAGTCCTATGGGATGATGCTTTGTATGAAAGTCGCTTTTTTCATCGCATTTGTTGGTTGATTCCTTTGCCGATTTTGTATCATTTTACCGATGTTTTTCTCGGAGATTATCACTACGTTTATTCTATTTTGGAAACAATAATTCGATTGTTGTTCATTTTCTTGTTCATGTTTATCATTAAATCGTTTTTGCATTCCATTGAAATTAGATATAATGCCGATAATGAACGAAAACGTTCTATTAAAGGTTTGATGCAAGCCGTATCCATGGTGTTGTATGTGATAACGGCAATCATCATTTTTTCCATTTTGTTGGGAAAATCAACCGCTTCTGTGCTCACCGGATTAGGAGCTGCATCAGCCGTTTTTATGTTGGTGTTCAAAGATTCTATTGTCGGATTTGTGAGCGGTATCCAATTGGCAAGCAACGATATGATTCGTTTGGGCGATTGGGTCGAAATTGCTGCCGGTGGTGCCGATGGTGAAGTGATTGACATTACTATGATTACAGTGAAAATTCGTAATTGGGATAATACCATTGTGAGCATTCCCGCTTACGACTTCATTAGTAAATCATTTAAAAATTGGCGAGGTATGCAGGAATTGGGTATTCGCCGTGTCAAACGATCCATTTTTATTGATATGAATAGTGTTAAATATTGCTCTGAAGAGATGTTATCTCGTTTTCAAAAATACGAATTTTTAAATGATTACATCTCTAAAACGCAATTGGAAATGGATGCCTATAATAAACAGCATGAATTTGATAAATCGTTGATAATTAACGGAAAACAACAGTCTAACTTGGGCGTTTTCCGAATGTATGTACTCCGCTATCTGCAAAATAACGAAAATGTTTGCAAAACGGCAACACTCATGGTTCGACAATTACAACCTACCGAAAACGGTATTCCTATCGAAGTGTATGCCTTTACCAAAACCACAGAATGGTTGCCTTACGAGAAAATCCAAAGCGATATTTTCGATCATATTATCGCTGCTGTTCCCTTTTTTGATTTGAGAATCTATCAAAGAAGTTCGGATAAAAACTAATAAAAAAAAGGTTGTTCCTGAATTTTTGAACAACCTTCTTTTAGAGTTTTATTGGTTATACAATAGTTTATTCCCATTCAATAGTCGCCGGCGGTTTTGAACTGATGTCGTAAACCACGCGATTAACACCTTTGACTTTATTAATAATTTCGTTGGAAACTTCTGCCAAAAAATCAAATGGCAACGGCGACCAATCGGCAGTCATCCCATCAGTGCTATTAACGGCACGAAGCGCCACTACATTTTCATACGTGCGTTCATCTCCCATGACACCTACCGATTTGATGGGTAACAATACGGCTAATGCTTGCCACACTTGATGATACAATCCGTGATTGCGTAAACCTTGAATAAAAATGTGATCTACTTCTTGCAAGATACGAATCTTTTCGGGTGTGATATCTCCTAAAATTCTGATTCCCAATCCGGGGCCAGGAAATGGATGTCGTTGCAACAATAAATCTTTCATTCCCATTGATGCACCAACCCGCCGAACTTCATCTTTAAACAATTCGCGTAAAGGTTCCACAATTTTTAACTTCATATATTCGGGCAAACCACCTACATTATGATGCGATTTGATAGTATCCGAAGGTCCTTTCACAGATACCGATTCGATAACATCGGGATATATGGTGCCTTGTGCCAACCATTTTACATCTTGAATTTGTTTGGCTTCATCATCAAAAACATCAATAAAAGTTTTTCCGATAGCTTTGCGTTTGGCTTCCGGTTCACTCAGTCCATGTAATGCAGCATAAAATCGATCTTTGGCATCTACGCCTTTGACATTTAAGCCCATATCTTGATAGGATGTCAAAACTTCGTCAAATTCTCCTTGGCGTAACAAACCATTATCCACAAAAATACAATATAAATTTTTTCCGATGGCTTTGTGCAACAATAAAGCGGCTACTGATGAATCAACGCCTCCTGAAAGCCCTAAAACCACTTTGTCGCTCCCGATTTTTTGTCGTAAACTTTCAACAGTGGTTTGAACAAAGGAATCCGGAGTCCACGATTGTGAACAGTGACAAATTTCAACAACAAAATTTTTCAATAATATCATTCCTTCGGTGGAGTGATATACTTCGGGATGAAATTGAATGCCAAAAGTATCTTCGCCTTCAATCTCAAAACCGGCAATAGCTACATCTTTTGTACTGCAAATGGTTCTAAAATGACTCGGAATCTTTTGAATGGTATCGCCATGAGACATCCATACTTGACGACCATTATGCATTCCTTTTAATAATTTATGTTGCTGATCAATGCTTGATAGATTGGCTCGTCCGTATTCTCGTAAAACAGAAGGTAAAACATCGCCTCCATTGTCTTTTGCCAAAAATTGAGCCCCGTAACAAACGCCTAACAATGGCAATTTCCCTTTAATGGTTTGCAAATTTGGAACAGGTGACTGTGGATCACGTACAGAAAACGGACTTCCCGACAAAATAACCCCTTTAACATCGGGCGTAAGTTCCGGAATCTTGTTGTACGGAAGAATAACACAATATACATTTAATTCACGAATACGTCTGGCTATCAGTTGTGTGTATTGCGAACCAAAATCAATTATCCAAAGAGTTTCTTTCATTTTGTTAAAAAATTTTTGTTTTGGAAAGGACTGCAAAAGTAATGTTTACGCAACGTATTTTTTATAGGAACATACATAAAAGTTTTCAACATTTTTTTGTAGCATTCATAATAGGTCATTTTAGAATGGCTCTGGCGTCAATAATAGGTCAATCATCCATCATTTTTTTGATAAAAGTTGTAAACACTTTCATCTTTTTTCGTGAATAATTATTGATTGAAAGAATCGTATGTTTTTGAAAAGAAAGACTACTTTTGCACAAAATTTTATCGCTTTGAATCCATTCAAGAAATTAGCCGGAGAGACCGCTATTTACGGACTTCCGAGTATCGTAGGTAGAATTTTGAACTACCTTTTGGTGCCGATTTATACGCGGGTTTTGTTTCAAGCAGAATATGGAACCGTTTCAGTTTTGTATTCCTATATCGGTTTTTTGTTGGTCATCCTCACTTATGGAATGGAAACTGCGTTTTTTCGTTTTGCTTCTTCTTCCACCGACAAAAAAAAGGTCTATTCCACAACGCTTTTTTCTATCTTTGTCACATCACTGATTTTTTCCCTGTTCACCATCATTTTCGATGAACCTATTGCTTCTTGGATTGATTATCCCGAACATCCGGAATACATTCGTTGGTTAGGAATTATTGTGGCTTTAGATGCCTTCACCTCCATTCCGTTTGCCTATTTGCGTCAGTTGGGAAAAGCCAAAAAATTTGCCGTCGTCCGTTCTGTTAATATTTTGATTAACATTTTGTTGAATCTGTTTTTCATTGTTCTGTGTCCACAAATTATGAACGGCGATAATGCGATGTTGAAAAACCTTATTAATCCCATTTTCGATAGCAGCCATTTGATTGCTTATATTTTCATCTCCAACTTGATTTCCAGCTTTTTAACCGCTGTTATGTTGCTGCCCGAAATTGTTCAAGGTTTTCATAAATTCGATTTTTCGTTATGGAAAAAATTGATTGCATTTGGTTTGCCGATGTTGGTAGTCGGTCTTGCCGGCAACATCAACGTCAATATCGATAAATTAATGCTTCGCTACCTACTTCCTACAGATGTAGCTGAAGCTCAAGTAGGTATCTATGCAGCTTGTTACAAAATTTCCATTCTGATGACACTTTTCATTCAAGCCTACCGCTATGCTGCCGAACCCTTCTTTTTTAATTACGCCAAACAAAAAGACTCCAAAAATATTTATGCCCAACTGATGAACTATTTTGTGGTGATTTTATGCTGCATCTTTTTGATAACCATGCTATTTATGGATATTGTCATTCTGTTAATCGGAAAAGATTTTAGAGGCGGTCAGGCAGTTATTCCTATTTTGATGATGGCAAATCTGTTTTTGGGCGTTTATTACAACCTTTCCATTTGGTACAAACTCAGCGATAAAACCATTTACGGAGCCTACACTTCAATTATCGGAGCCGGCGTAACCGTGCTGGTGAATGCCATCGGAATCCCGTTTATCGGCTTTATGGCTTCAGCTTGGGCAGCGTTGGCTTGCTACTCCATTATGCTGGTTTTAGCCTATTTCTGGGGACGAAAATATTATCCGATTGACTACAATGTGAAACGATTTTTCTTTTATATCGGACTAACGATTATATTGTATTTCATTAGTTTAACATACGCTGAACTTCAAATTTGGATGAAATCAATTTTGAACATCATTCTTTTCGGCACTTTCCTAGTCGTTGCTGTCTATATGGAAAAATTACCGATTAAAAAATTGCTACATCGATAATCGTATTTCGTTAGAAATAAATAAATTGCATTATGAATATAAATATAGAAATCATCAACAAATCGGCTCACGAATTGCCTCAATACGAAACGCTGTTTTCAGCCGGCATGGATTTGAAAGCCAATTTAGACCAACCGATTACGCTTCGTTCTTTGGAACGCACATTGATTCCAACAGGATTATTTATTGCACTACCCATCGGCTACGAAGCACAAGTTCGCCCGCGCAGTGGATTGGCTTTCAAAAAAGGAATCACCGTGCTGAATGCCCCCGGCACTATCGATGCCGATTATCGCGGCGAAATTAAGGTGATCATTGCCAATCTTTCCAACGAACCGTTTACCATCAACGATGGCGATAGAATTGCTCAAATGGTTGTAGCTCAACACGAAAGAGTAAAATGGAAAGTGGTCGAAAAATTAAATGAGACTGAACGCGGAATCGGCGGATTTGGTCATACAGGCGTCTAAATTGCTGTTTTTATCGATTAATCATCTTGTGGTTATTTTTTAACCAACGCGAAGTCATTAATGATGACAAAATATATTTTATCACTTTATTCCGTTTCATAAAACGTTCTTATCAACTTTAATAATAATATGTATCCTAAACTTAGCGACTTAATTAACGATATTTTTGGAACAAATATCAATTTACCGATTCAAAGCTACGGATTCATGGTGGCATTGGCTTTTCTTTGTGGCATCTGGATTCTTTATTTGGAACTGAAACGTAAACAAAAAGAACAATTTATTCCCGTTTTTAAAACAAAAGTAACCACAGGATTGCCGGCCTCAAAAATGGAGATCATTTCATCTGCAATCGTGGGCTTTATTTTAGCATGGAAAGGCGTTGAAGCCATTTTCGACTATAGCTTTTTTGCCGATAATCCACAAGAATTTTTGTTTTCGTTAAAAGGAAATATTTCAGCAGGTTTGGTGGTGGGTGCCCTCTCGGGTTTTTATACTTGGTATGCCAAAAACAAAGCTAAATTAAGCAAACCCATTGAATCGGAACGCGAAATTTCGATGTTGCAAATATCAAGCAATATTTTGATGTTGGCTGCCGTGTTTGGACTTCTGGGTGCAAAAATTTTCGACACAGTCGAACATTTGGACGATTTTATGGCGGATCCGCTCGGAACACTGTTTTCTTTCTCAGGATTAACATTTTACGGCGGTTTAATTTGTGGTTCAGCTGCAGCTTTGATTTATGCTTATCGAAAAAAAATACCGATGTTGGTTCTTTTAGAATCTGCAGCACCGGCCATCATGTTGGCGTATGGCGTAGGTCGCATTGGCTGTCAAATATCGGGAGACGGCTGTTGGGGTATTGTAAACGACCATCCGAAACCCGAATGGTTGGCATTTTTGCCCGATTGGGCTTGGGCTTTCAACTTTCCCCACAATGTCATCAACGAAGGCGTTTTAATACCCGATTGTTGTGGCAGCAATTGTCATGTTTTGGATCAACCCGTTTATCCGACTTCTCTTTATGAATCTTCGTTGGCTTTTCTTTTCTTTATTATTTTATGGTGCATCCGTAAAGTAGTGAAACCGGAAGGAATGCTATTTGGTATCTTTTTGATGATGAACGGAATAACACGATTTTTGATCGAAGGAATCCGTGTCAATATTAAATACGACTTTTTAGGAATGTCGCTCACACAAGCTCAAATCATTGCACTTTGTTTGTTTGTGGCGGGCATCGCTTTTTCAATTTGGACCTATTATCGTTGGAGAAAAAGCCATCCTAAAGTTTCTAAAAAATAGCTTTCATGCCCGATTCAAGCAAGATTACTTCATTTCAGCTTGAACAACATCGAGAACATATTCAACGTCCTTTTTCGTTGATGGTGAAGATAATAGGATCTATTTGTAATCTCAATTGTTCTTATTGCTATTATCGCGACAAAGAATCCAATCACTCTATTTCCAACGATAGTATGAAAATTCCGTTGTTGGAATCATTGATCCGTTCATATATTGAGTCGCAACCGCAAGACGAAATTGTGTTTGTTTGGCACGGTGGTGAACCTACTTTACTAGGATTGAATTATTTCAAAACCATTATTGCCTTTCAAAAAAAGTATGCAAACGGAAAACACATTCTCAACAGTTTACAAACCAACGGCACGTTGATTGACGATACTTGGGCTGAATTTCTGTCCGATAATCGTTTTTTGTGTGGTCTATCCATCGATGGTCCGCAACAACTGCACAATCAATATCGTACAACTTTGGAAGGAAAAGACAGTTGGTTGAAAGCGGTTCAAGCAGCACGTTTTTTTCAAAAACATGGCACCGACTTTAATATTATGGCTGTGGTCCATGCGTCTAACGTTCAGCAGCCGTTAGAAGTATATCGGTTTTTGAAAACGTTGGGAAGCCGTTTTTTGCAATTGACTCCCATAGTCGAACGGGTTGCAATTATTAACAATACTTTAAAAATTGTGAATCACCGTTACAACGGTGTTGCAACGCCGATGTCCGAAAATGTCAAAGCCAATGATTGGGGCAATTTTCTTAGTCAAATTTTCGATGAATGGGTGCGCAACGATGTAGGCGATTTTTTTGTCAATATTTTCGATAATGTATTGGCGGGTTATGTCAATCAACCGGTTACGCTGTGCTCCATGTCGAAATATTGTTCCAATAGTTTGACGGTTGCCCATAACGGAGATGTTTATTCGTGCGATCATTTTGTCGATTCGGAAAGTTTTTTGGGCAATATTTCGGATCACCATTTATCGGATTTGGCAAAATGCAATCAACAACTGTTTTTCGAAGAAGACAAATTTTTCAACCTTTCGACAGATTGCAAAAAATGCGAATTTTTGAATCTTTGCGGAGGAGATTGTCCGAAAAATCGAATAGAAGTAACCAAACAAGGCGATCAAAAATCGATTCTTTGCGAAGGATATATGAATTTTTTTCAACATTCGAAATCCTATTTCGAGTGGATGGCAAACGAGTTTTTACATCAAAGACCGCCTTCAAATATCATGCAAGCACTTAAAAATAACAATATTACATTTTAATCAATTTTGAAAATTCATCCATATCATGAAAGAACTTTCTATCATTACACAAGCAGTTTGCGATTTAGCCCGTGAAGTGGGAAAATTTCAATTAGAACAACAAAATTTGTTGAAAACGAGCGATGTAACCGAAAAATCGCCCAACCAATTGGTTAGTTATGTCGATCAAGAATCAGAAAGTCGTTTGATTCACAGATTGCAACAACTACTACCCGAAGCCGGTTTTATTACCGAAGAAAAAACCGTTGCCGATTCTATGAGTGAATGGTTTTGGATCATCGATCCGTTGGATGGAACTACCAATTATATTCATCATTTACCAATTTTTTCCATCAGCATCGGTTTGGTGCATCATCAAGAGGTGGTGGCCGGTGTTATTTACGATCCTTCACAAGACGAATGTTTTTCAGCTTCAAAAAACAATGGAGCTTTTCTCAATGGAAAGAGAATCAACGTGTCTGATAAAATTAATTTAAAAGATACTTTAGTAGCCACCGGATTTCCTTACTACGATTTTTCGAAAACAGAGGGCTATTTAGACATGTTTCGTCAATTGATGTGCAGCACCCGAGGAATCAGACGGTTGGGCTCAGCCGCCATCGATTTGGCTTATGTAGCTTGTGGTCGATTTGATGCTTTTTGGGAATATGGTTTAC
>JAQUSR010000170.1 GCA_028710155.1 Bacteroidales bacterium
TTTATGATAAAAAATCGGCTGCTTTAGACATTACTTTAGTAAAAGCTTGATTAACTTCCGGATTATTCAATAAAATATTAGTAGGAAAAGGCGTTTCGTGCGAATATTCAAAAGGAAAATCCCATTCTTCCAAGCATTTTTTTGAACAATTTTCACCCAAAGCAGCCTGAATGCCTTCTGTAGGAATAACAATATCTTTTTTCAAACTAATTGCTTGTAAACGATTGGTAGCTGATTCAAAAAAATCTACGCGATAGTCATGATAGGTTTCGGTATCAATCATTGACTTGAAAGCTAAATCAAAAGGGTCGTTTTCGTCAATAGGTTGTTTTAAATGAGTATACTGAAAGTAGTTAAAAATTTTGTCAAAAGCCTCTTTGTCCATAATATAGCGAGAGTTACCATTCATTTTGTTAAAAACAGAACCGCCGCAAAACATCATCAGTTTACTATCGGAAAAAAGATGATCAGGATTGGCTAACAGCAAAATTTGCGACAATAAAGCACCGATGGAATAAGCAAAAAAATCAATATGAGTGTTTTCTCGGAAAAAAGGATGCGCACCCGTAGTGATTTCTGAAGCCAATTGCCATAAATTGTAAGCAGTTTCGTTACCTGAAGTATAAAAACGTAAAGGATTGTCAGTTAATCGATCGCTGAGCGTAATATTTGCAAATGTCAGATTCTCTGCCGATTGTCCAATTCTTTTGATTCGTTCAGTAACCCATGGAATGAGTTTTCGCGGATTACACCAAGTGACGGGTGTTCGATTAATATGAAAAGCTAAAGGAAAGAGAATGACAGGTTTGTGGGTCTCCATCGCCAAAAATTCTGCCCAACATAAATATTTTTCCCAACTTCGCTCATTCAATCCGTGTAACATGAAAATGACAGAATCGCTTTTGTCACAATCTTTATATTTGAAAATCGGATAGGTGAAAATCCTATTCTCAGAAACCGAAGTATCCGTCATGGCATCAATCCGCGATTGCAAAAAAGAAGTTTGCTCTGCGTTAATAATATTATTCCAATTTTTTTGATAAAATGTTACATAAGCTACCTCCAAAGGAGAATTTTCCAATTGAAAAAAGTTGGGAGGAAGAACAATCTTTCTCAATTCCTTGATCCGATCTTCTAATACAACCATAATAAATACTTAATTTGGTAGGCAAAGTAAATACAAATGAAAATGATAAAAAAATAAAAGGGATTTGATAAAAATAAATAGTGGTAAATCTTTTTATTTGTGGTAAAAAAGATTAATATGGGGCGAAAAATAATAATTCGATTTTTGATTTTTTTTAATTCATTAAAATAGTACCTTTGCAACCATTTTTTGAACAGAAATTATGAAAAAAAATCTACCGAAATATTTGACGGAAAAGGACACATTGTTTAAGACAATTGTGTTTACAGCAATTTTTTCATTAATTTTTATCAATTTGTATCTTCCTTTTAGCTCAAAATCATGGTATGGCGTCAGCGACTTTACCTTTTTAATCGGTACAACGGTTTTGGTGATTACAGGTGCTATTGTTCTTGGTTTCAGTAGAGTATTAATGTTTTACTTTGTAAAAAAACATCCCATTATTTTATGGCAATATGCATTATGGATTACTATAGAGGTTTTGGTGATCTCATCCATTTTTTCATTTTATAGCTGGAAGGCAGGGCAAATTTTGGACGTGGAATCTGAACGAAATTTATATGAAATTTGTAAAACATCTTTTTTGAATACATTGCTAATCATGATGCTCCCTTATACGGTGCTATGGTTGTATTTTTCGTTGCAAGACAAAAAAAATCGTTTGCAGAAAATTGAAGAGATGTATGGAGCGGAAAAAAATGTTGATAAAGGCGAGAAAAATTCCATCATTGCATTTCGCGATGAAAAAGGAGTCTTGCGTTTTTCTGTTGTTTCCGAAAACTTAATCTATTTAGAGTCAGCGGATAATTATGTAGTAATAGTTTATATCAATAAAGGCGTTTTGTCCAAATTTATGATTCGTAATTCGCTCAAACGTATTGAAGAAAGTTTGGCAAATACCAAAATTAAACGATGCCATCGTTCGTATATGGTTAATTTTGAACATATCAAAATTTTAAGACGCGAAAAAGATGGAATTCATATTGAGTTTAATATTCCTAATGTTCCGCAAATTCATATTTCTAAAACTTATACAGATGAAATTACGGAATGGTTTCTTAGTTATTCGGATAGAAATAATGAACTGATTGTTTCATAATAAAGTCTTTGGCTGAAATCATCGTTTTTGTTATGGAGAAAAAGCTGATATTAAACGAAGTTTAATGTTAGATCAGGAAATAAAAAAAATCGGCTTTTGCCGATTTTTTTTATGAGGATGAAAAAGGTTTTTATCGTTAAATCAAATTGCAAGAGACCGTTAAACCGGCCATAACAATGGAAACCATTGTCATCAGTTTGATAAGGATATTCAGCGAAGGACCGGAAGTGTCTTTAAACGGGTCGCCAACGGTATCGCCAACAACGCAAGCTTTGTGATTTTCGGAGCCTTTTCCGCCACAATTGCCCTCTTCGACATATTTTTTGGCATTATCCCAAGCACCGCCTGCATTGGCCATAAAGATTGCCAACACAAAACCGCAAGATAAACCGCCGATGAGCAAACCCATTACACCGCCGACGCCAAAGATGATGCCCACTAATACAGGTGCAACGATGGCCAAAATTGAAGGAAGCAACATTTCGTGTTGTGCTCCTTTGGTGGAAATGGCAACACAGCGTGCATAGTCGGGTTCTGTTTTCCCTTCCATGATGCCTTTGATTTCGCGAAATTGACGGCGAACTTCTTCGACCATCTTTTGTGCGGCACGACCTACAGCGTTCATAGTCAAACCGCAGAATAAAAATGCCATCATAGCACCGATGAATACACCGACCAATACTTTGGGGTTCATCAACGATACTTGATAATAGTTCATAAAGTCGATTAATGTGGCTTGTGCAGTGTTCACTACTTGGTCTCCAATTTGCAAAGTTTCTTGACCGATACGCACCAAAGCGATTTTAATTTCTTCGATATAAGAAGCCAACAGCGCCAAAGCTGTCAAAGCGGCAGAACCGATAGCAAACCCTTTTCCCGTAGCGGCGGTTGTGTTGCCAAGAGCATCAAGGGCATCGGTACGTTTACGAACTTCGGCACCCAAACCGCTCATTTCGGCATTTCCTCCGGCGTTATCGGCAATCGGACCGTAAGCATCTGTGGCTAACGTGATTCCCAAAGTGGAGAGCATTCCCACGGCTGCAATACCGATTCCGTATAATCCTAAACTAAGATTTTGGGCAGAAAGAAAATGTTGAACATCGAATCCGATGGCACAAAGATAGGCTAAAATAATTGCGACACCGATGGTGATCACCGGAATAGCCGTTGAAATCATACCCAATCCCAAACCGGAGATGATAACTGTAGCGGGACCCGTTGAAGAGCTTTCTGCTACTTTTTGAGTAGGACGATAGGAGTGAGAGGTATAATATTCAGTCGATTTTCCGATAATGATACCGGCAACCAAGCCGCAAACAACGGAGAAAGAGATACCTAACCAATTTTCAATTCCCATATAATAAAGGATGAAGAACGTGGCAGCAGCAATAAGAATGGAGCTGACATTGACACCTTTATTTAATGCACCCAACAATTTTTTCATGTTGGCACCTTCTTTAGTTTTCACTAAATAGATTCCCAAGATGGAGAGCAATACGCCAACGGCAGAAATCAACATAGGAGCGAAGATGGCGCGCGTTTGCATATCGGACGAAACGGCACTGAAAGCAGCAGCACCCAAGGCTGCTGTGGCTAAAATAGAACCTGCGTAAGATTCGTACAAGTCGGCACCCATACCGGCAACGTCACCCACATTATCGCCTACGTTATCGGCGATGGTGGCAGGATTGCGTGGGTCGTCTTCCGGAATTCCGGCTTCCACTTTTCCAACCAAGTCGGCACCCACATCGGCAGCTTTGGTGTAAATTCCACCGCCCACACGGGCAAAGAGCGCTTGTGTGGAGGCTCCCATTCCGAAAGTCAACATGGTGGTGGTGATGAATATCAGTTTATGTCCATCGTCTGGAACGAAATTATTTAAAATGATGTACCACAATGAAATATCTAATAAAGCCAAACCAACAACTGTTAATCCCATAACAGCACCGGAACGAAAGGCAACTTTTAAACCTTTGTTTAATGAGTTTTTGGCAGCATTGGCGGTACGTGCCGAAGCGTAGGTAGCGGTTTTCATACCGAAGAAGCCGGCTAAGCCTGAGAAAAAACCTCCGGTGAGGAAGGCAAACGGTACCCAATTGTTTTGTAAGCC
>JAQUSR010000171.1 GCA_028710155.1 Bacteroidales bacterium
AGGTGTACGGCTGTCCCATCGACTTGATTACGCATGGCGATGTACCTCATCGCGTTTTGGAAAAACATTGAGTTGGTTGAAAACCATCTTTTGCATTTCAAAAATTCGGAAAAATTCTTTTGTGTACCATTCATATTTCAGTTTAAAATACTTTGCAACCATCTAATTATCAATTATCAGTAAAAATCATTTGAAATTAGAGTAATAAATATACCTTTGCACATACAAAAGAAATAAATTATTATTTTTATAAAATATTGATTCATAATGAATAAAAACTATCGACTTTGGAATAACATCATTGGATGGATGGTGTTTGCCATTGCCACGATCACCTATTTGGCATCTATGCAACAGACGGTAAGTTGGTGGGATTGCGGCGAGTATTTATCAACGACTTACAAATTAGAAGTATCACACCCTCCCGGAGCACCAACCTATCAAATATTAGGACGTTTATTTAGTTTGTTAGCGTTGGGAGATGTTACCAAAGTTGCCATGATGATCAATGCCATGTCGGCATTAAGCAGTAGTTTCACCATTTTGTTTTTATTCTGGTCGTTGACAATATTGGCAAAGAAAGTAGTCATCAAAAATCGCGAGATGAAAACAAGCGATATGTTGGCCATTTTCGGTACCGGCATAGTCGGAGCCTTAGCCTATACTTTTTCCGATACATTTTGGTTTTCAGCGGTAGAAGGTGAGGTTTATGCCATGTCGTCCTTGTGTACGGCGTTAGTTTTTTGGATGATTTTGCGATGGGAAGAAGAGGCAGAAAAGCCTTACGCCATTCGTTGGATCATTTTAATTGCTTATCTCATCGGACTTTCTATCGGTGTTCACTTGTTAAATTTGCTGGCAATACCGGCAGTTGCTTACTTGTATTATTACAAAAAATTCGACAAAATCAGTTGGAAAGGACTTTTGATTACCGGTTTGGTTTCGGTGGTTTTATTAGCCTTTGTGCTATTTATTTTGATTCCTTGGACGGTAGAATTAGCCGGAATGTTTGAATTGATGTTTGTCAATGTTTTTGGCGCACCGTTCAACACCGGATTGATTGTCTATTTTATGCTTCTCGTTGGAGGAATAGCATGGGGCATTTGGTACACTCAAAAACATCAAAAAGCCTTAGCCAATACATTGATTTTATCCTTAACATTCTTACTTATCGGTTATTCAACTTTTTTCTCCATTGTGATTCGGTCTAACACCAACACTCCTATTAATATGAATGAACCAAACGATGCCATGAGTTTCCTCTCCTATTTGAATCGTGATCAATATGGAAGCACACCGCTCGTTACTGGACCATATTATAGCAGCCCCATTGTCGGTTATCAAGAAGGATCTCCTAACTATTTGAAAGACACTATTAAAAACGAGTATTACATCAGTGGTTATGGCAATGGAAATTATGAATTTCTTTCAGGATCAACAACAATTTTTCCTCGTATGCACAGCACTCAATATAGTTTTCATAAAACCGATTATGAGCAATGGGCCAATATTAAAGGAAGAAGGATTAACTATACTGATCCATTTTCGCAAGAACGCAAAACGTATATCAAGCCTACTTTCGGCGAAAATCTACGATTTTTCTTTGTATATCAATGCGGACACATGTATTGGCGTTATTTGATGTGGAATTTCAGCGGTCGCCAAAATGATATAGAGGGGCATGGTAGCGTTGATGCCGGTAATTGGATTACAGGGTTTAATTTTTTGGATGAAGGAAAAGTCGGCACACAAGACAACCTTCCGCCATCGATGCAGAACGACGCCCACAACGTTTATTATATGCTGCCATTTATATTAGGAATCATTGGATTGATTTTCTACACAAAACAAGACAAACGACATTCGTGGGTCGTATTCTTATTGTTTTTTATGACCGGTTTTGCCATCATTTTATATTTGAACCAATCGCCGCACCAACCTCGTGAACGAGATTATGCTTACGCAGCCTCTTTTTATGCCTTCTCAATATGGATTGGATTAGGTGTTTTAGCCATTTATTATGGTTTGAAAAAATATATTCCTGAATCTTTGAGTGCTCTGTTAGCCACAGTGATTGGTTTAATTATTCCCGCTTTGTTGTTAACTCAAAATTGGGACGACCACGATCGTTCCGATAATTTTGCAGCTCATGATAACGGAGCCAACTATTTAAATTCATGTCCACCCAACGCCATTCTTTATACCAACGGCGATAACGACACCTATTCATTATGGTATGCTCAAGAGGTAGAAGGTATTAGAACAGATGTTCGTGTTATTAATTATTTGTTGAGTAGCGGTGCTTGGTATTGCCATCAACAGCTGCGAAAAATCAATGATTCGGAAAAGTTGCCGTTGACATTGGGTTACAGCGATTATCAAAAAGGTGTTAACGACCAAGTGGTGATATCACCCGAAGTTGTGAAAGAAGAAATTTCTGTCAAAGATGCTATCAACTTCATCAAAAATCCAAAAAACAGAAAACTTTTCTATCGAGGACAAGATGAAATGTCGTGGATTCCCTCCAATCAATTGTATGTTCCCGTCAATAAAGAAATGGTTGTTCGTAATGGATTAGTAACACCACAAGAGGCTACTCGATTGTTAGATCGATTATCTTTTACTTGCCAAAAAACGACTATTCATAAAAACGAATTACTGTTTTTGGATTTGTTAGCCACCAACAATTGGGAGCGTCCGATTTGCTTTACTTCTCCCGAAACAGTAGATGATTTAATTCCTAACGTTTATAACTATATTCATCAAACCGGATACATTTATCAATTGATGCCGTTTATTTCAGAGACCTATCAATCGAACCTTCACTCCGGTTTTCGTGTCGATTCTTCGTATGAATTTTTTATGAACGAATTTTTAGATGGAAACCTTCATCAAAAAGATGTGAATATTGATCGTGAAAGTATGCGCAACTTAGCTGCCCATCGCCAAAGTATGCAATTGTTGGCTACAACGTTGATGAATATGGGCGATTCGGCAAGAGCCATCAATATGATGGATAAATGGATTGCGACCTATCCCAATGAAAAAATTCCGTACAATATTTACACCACCAACTATTGCGACATCTATTTTAAAGCCGGAGACAGCATTAAAGGCGAAAAACTTTTAAACGAAACCTATCAAAGTTTAAAAGCGAATTTAGATTATTATGCCGTTCAACGTCCAAGAATCAAAGCTGCTTATCAAAGTGAAATAGAACGCGAGCTTTCTGCCATTCAATATTTTCTAATTTGAATTGCAGAGCAGAATCATTTAGAAACGTTGGCTTCCGAAATGAAAACGTATGTTGAAACCTATTCGCAAGGAGTAGCTCCTACCCTTCCTTAACAACATCTTTTTTCATGACAAAAAGAGATATGCGATCCATATCTCTTTTTTTTATAGAAATAAACTTATTTCAATCCCAACATTTTGTGCATTTTTATTATACCTTTGCACCCATAAAAAAGAAAATCAGTACAATGAAGTTTAAACATTCCTTATTATTCGTTCTTTTTCTATTAGCATCAACATATTTTTCTTATAGTCAATCACTTAATGCGAATATGAAATATGCCGTTTTCTATTCTCCTGAAGTAGGTCCTTATGTTGAGACCTATTTGTTGATCAACGGAACAACGGTAACCTATCGTCTTAATGCACACAACAAAATGCAAGGTGCCATCAATTTATCGATTGTATTTCAGCAAAATGACACTGTAGCCAATTATTCAAAAATTCAACTTCAATCACCGGAAATAGACACGACTGATAATAGTAAGGTTTATGATTTCATGGATTATCAACGTTTTACGTTAGCTAACGGCACTTACGAAATGGTAGTTCGTATTTCTGATGCAGCCCATCCCGAAAAAGAATTTGAATACAAAGAGATGATAACCATTGAATATCATCCTGATAAAGTTTATGTTAGCAGTATTGAGTTATTGGATTCGTATGAAAAAACCGATGATACATCCATCATCAATTCAAAAAACGGTTTTAAATTGTTACCGAAAATCAACAATTTTTATCCGGAAACGACTAACAGACTTTCTTTTTATTGCGAGTTTTATAATGTAACAACTCAAGTAGAATCGGGTTCACCGTTTTTAGTGCAATATTACATTCGCGGTTTTGAATCACAACAACAATTACCCGATTTTTCCGGCTTCAAACGAATGAAATCTTCGGCAGTCAATGTGATGATCAACAATATCGATATTACATCTTTGGCATCAGGAAATTACGAGTTGGTTGTAGAATTAAAAGATAGAAACAACCAATTGTTAGCCAAAAACATCATATTTTTCCAACGCTCCAATCCGAATATTCAATATGATACT
>JAQUSR010000172.1 GCA_028710155.1 Bacteroidales bacterium
CCGAAATTCATGTCGATTTACGCGATGATGACGAGCGTGCCAAAATTCCCGGACACGAAATGGTGAACAAAGACCATCCGCAAGTAATTGAAATTTGGAATTTGGTGTTCATTCAGTTTAATCGAAAAGCCGACGGAACGTTGGAATCGTTGCCGCAAAAACATGTGGATACGGGAATGGGTTTCGAGCGTTTGTGTATGGTGTTGCAAGGTAAAAAATCGAACTACGATACCGATGTGTTTATGCCGTTGATTCAAGCCGTTTCTGAATTGAGTAGCGTGAAGTATGGCGAAAATCATCAATCGGATATTGCAATGCGTGTCATTGCCGACCACTTGCGTGCCATCTCGTTTTCCATTGCCGATGGTCAGTTGCCTTCGAATGTGAAAGCCGGTTATGTTATTCGCCGAATTTTGCGGCGTGCCGTGCGTTATGGTTATACATTTTTGAATTTCCGCGAACCGTTTATCACCAAGTTAGTTCCTATATTGGTACAACAAATGGGTGAACAATTCAAAGAGTTGGCTGCTCAGAAAGAATTGATTATGAAAGTGATCAACGAAGAAGAAAGTGCTTTTTTACGCACATTAGCCAACGGAATTTCGCGTTTGGATCAGATGATGGAAACCGCCAAAAACAACGGGAAAAAAGAGATTGCCGGAGCAGATGCTTTTGAGTTGTTCGACACCTACGGATTTCCATTTGACTTGACGGAGTTGATTTTAAGCGAAAATGGTTTTACGGTTGATAAAGAGCAGTTTGAAAAGGAAATGCAACAACAAAAAGAGCGGTCGCGTAATGCTGCTGCCAAAGATACCGGCGATTGGATAGAGGTGCATTCGGAAGAAAATCCGACTATTTTTGTGGGTTATGATGAGATGGAATGCGATGTGAAAATTTTACGTTATCGCAAAGTTTCCGAAAAAAATAAAACGTTTTATCAGTTGGTGTTGGACAAAACACCGTTTTATGCCGAAAGTGGTGGTCAAATTGGCGATTCCGGTGTATTGGAATCTGCTATAGGAAATCGAATTTCTATTTTCAACACCAAGAAAGAGAATACGTTAATAGTTCATTTGGCAGAAAGTTTGCCCGAAAATCCGATGGCAGTTTTTCATGCCAAAATCAATGTCGAAAAACGACAAGCAACCGCCAATAATCATACGGCTACTCACTTGTTACACTTAGCTTTACGAACGGTTTTAGGTACGCATGTAGAACAAAAAGGATCGATGGTGTCGCCCGAAAGATTGCGTTTCGACTTTTCGCATTTTCAAAAATTGGGAGACGATGAGTTGAAACAAGTAGAAACCTTCGTTAATCAACTGATTCGCAAAAATTCACTATTAGACGAACATCGCAATATGCCGATTAAAGAGGCAGAAAAAATGGGAGCAATGGCATTGTTTGGCGAAAAATATGGCGATCATGTGCGTGTGGTTCGTTATGGCGAAAGTATTGAGTTTTGTGGGGGAACGCACGTTCATGCAACCGGAGAAATTGGCCAGTTTCACATACTTACCGAGTCGGCAATTGCAGCCGGTGTAAGACGTATCGAAGCATTGACAGCCGAAAATGCAGAAAACTACGTCAACGAAAAATTGGCACTTTTAGATGCTGTAACCGAACAATTTAAAGGGACAAAAGATGTCTTGCACAGTGTTCAAAAGTTGAATGAAGAAAACGAACAATTAAAAAAAGAGGTTGCCGCGTTCAAAAAAGCACAATTGACGGAAGTTAAAAAGTCGTGGAAAGAGCAGATAAAAAATACTAATGGCATCAATACGATTGTTTTAACAACAGATTTGGATGCCGGTTCGGTCAAAGAGTTAGCATTTCAATTGAAAGCGGAAGTGGAAAATTTGTTCATGATGATTGGCAGCCAAGAAGAATCGAAAGCTACCATCACTATTTTGATTTCAGATAATTTAGTGAAAGAAAAAGGATTGCACGCCGGAAATTTAGTGCGGGAATGGTCGAAAGAGATCAATGGCGGCGGTGGCGGTCAACCGTTTTTTGCTACTGCAGGCGGAAAAAATCCGGAAGGATTGAAGAGTGTTGTTCAACATGCAGTTGATTTAATAACAACGTTTTAACGCTATTTTTTGGAATCGTTTTGTGTTTGTCGTTTTCGACTCATGCACAAGGAGTATTGGATCGCATCACTCGAAAAGCAAAAGATATAGCAGAAAATGCCGTTCAACGACAAAACTAAAAAGTTGAACAAGAGTTAAATACTGCTTTTGAAGGTGTAGAAGCCAAATCGGCGTTCACAACATATTACTTCTGACAAAATTGTTGTTGGGAAAAGTTGGGTTTGAAAAAATCTTGAAAGAAACTATTTTTTGTGTGCTGCCATAGTCTGAGTGCGACGGCATTCTTTGTTGCGATATTTAATATCAATAAAACGTTGCTCACATTTCATTATCCAACATCAACATCAATCCATCACAGCCGGAGTTGAACAAAAGTAAATCGTTATCTTCTTCTGTGTAAACAAATTGATGTCGTTTTGAACCGCAGCATCCCAATTCAAAAAGTTGAGTCATTTCACCAAAAATGGTCATCGGGTCGGCTTCGGTGGTGATGCCGAATTTTTGTAACAGCGTAGCCAATTGTTCCAAATTGTTCATCTTCACCGGACTTTGCACGGCTTTGGAAAACATTTGCAACTGCTTGACGGTGTTTGTAAAACTTCCTCCCGTTTCAAACGGAAATGTAGCAGGAAGAACTACATCGGCCATGGTTGCCGTTTCGGTCAAAAAATAGTCTTGTACGACCAAAAATCTACTTTGAACCAAACTTTCTCCCACCTCTTCGCTCATATCGCAACCCACCGGATCTTCGCCGAAAATGAACATATTTTCGTATTGGTCGTTCAACAAACATCGGGCTACATCGCTGACCGTGGTTTCAATTTTTGGAACGTTCCACAACGTTTTCAGTTGTTCGATATATTCTGGCGAAAAATCGCGATAGCCAACGCCTTTTTCAGAAGTGATGCCCATATCGAATAATCCTTGAGCGTTGTTTTTCTCTTTGATGGATAAAATACCGCTGGAAGGGATGCCCAATTTTCCGGTAATCATTTGCAAATTAATCAATTGACGCACCGTATTTGATGATAATTCTTGTTCCGTGTAAACGATAACAGCGTGAGGTTCTGCTAAATAACGTTCTGCCCAATCTTCTAAGGTTGCCATATCGGCAATACCCGATTTTTCAATGAGATCCAAATATTTTTCAGAAAGTACTTTTTGTTTAAAACTCTGTAATTCATCAGGTAGGGCTTGAGCAAATAATCCGCATTCTTTGTTATTCGACAACAGATAATAAATCACCGCTTTAACAAAATAATAGTAGCTATCCACATCAATCGCTTGATCGACATAAGGGCGCATTGGTGATTCTAAATATCTCGTAATCAACTCAACAGGGATTTTTTTGTCGTTGCGTAATTGTTGAATCAATTGGTAATAAATATCGTTATCTACATTCAATTCGGCACCCAGCAAAAAAATTCGACCACAATCATCCAATTCTTCCAACTGAATATTGTCGTTTTTGTTGATATTGTAGTATTTAGCGGTGCGATTCAAATAATGGAAACTGTCAATATGGTTGGTTTGAACGCCTGCACGTGCCAATTTCTGAATCAGATAAAGTTCTTCGTTGGTAAGCCTTGCACCGGCAAAAAATACATTTTTTTCTGGAACAGAATTTTTTATTTTGTTGTGAATTAATTCAAAAGCCTCTTCAAAAGTGGTTTCATACAACACATCGTTACAACGCATTAAAGGTTTTGTCAAACGTCCTGAATTATTTAAGATTTTTGGACATTTTTTGGCTCTCAAACTGATGCTTTCTTTTTGATTAACAAATCCGTTACGAGGTTCTGAACCGGTGAATTTTTTTCCGTCGTGCAACAGATTCATTTCACATCCTTCCGATCCAAAAAAATCGATGGTTGCTATTTTTTTTATCATGTTGTTTGAATCTAATTTTGAATGAATTTATAAAATGTTCATTTAGTGATTACTACAATGATACTATTTTTATATCACTCCGTGCAGTTTCAAATTTTCTTCCATCACTTGTTGCAATTTCAGCGCTTCGTGGCGGGCTGTTTCGGCAAAATCTTCACCTTGCGAGGCAAAAATGATTCCGCGGGAGCTATTGACCAAAAGTCCGCAATCGGCATTCATTCCAAACTGACACACCTCTTCCAAACTGCCGCCTTGTGCTCCAACGCCGGGGACTAACAAGAAATGGTTGGGAATAATTTTTCGAATTTCCGATAACATATCTGCTTTGGTTGCTCCAACCACATACATC
>JAQUSR010000173.1 GCA_028710155.1 Bacteroidales bacterium
TTTTATCTAAGGGATCAAGATGGGTGATGACAGGCATACGTCCAACAATTTCCGGAATAAGTCCAAAAGATCTTAAATCTTGAGGTGCAATATATTGTAATAAATTATCACGATCAACTTGATCTTTGTCTTTATGGGTTGAAAAGCCAATAGCATTGGTTCTCAAGCGAGCTGCAATTTTGCGATCAATACCACTAAAAGCTCCACCGGCTATGAATAAAATATTCTTTGTATCCACTACAATCATCTCTTGTTCAGGATGTTTACGCCCTCCATAAGGTGGAACATTAACTTTAGTTCCTTCTAATAATTTCAGCATGGCTTGTTGAACACCTTCTCCCGAAACATCGCGAGTGATAGATGGATTATCGCTTTTTCTGGCAATTTTGTCAATCTCGTCAATAAAAACAATACCGCGTTCTGCTTCTGCCACGTTATAATCACACGCTTGCAAAAGACGCGATAAAATACTTTCTACATCTTCCCCAACATATCCCGCTTCTGTTAATACAGTAGCATCAACAATGGCAAACGGCACTTTGAGCATTTTGGCAATGGTTTGTGCCAATAACGTTTTTCCGGTTCCTGTTTCTCCGATGATGATAATGTTCGATTTATCTAACTCTACCTCTTTTTTTTCTTGATGTTGATGATTCAATCTTTTATAATGGTTGTAAACGGCTACCGATAAAATTTTTTTAGCAGAATCTTGTCCGATAACATATTGATCCAAAAAAGTTTTTATTTCGAAAGGCATCGGCAAGGTTAAAGTATTTTTGGATTGTTTCTCTTCTCCTATTAAATTTTCTTTAATAATATTATTGGCTTGTTTAACACATGAAGTGCAAATATTGGCATCAATACCGGTTAATAAAACAACAGATTTTGACTCCGGACGTCCACAAAAAGAGCAATAATTCTTATTTTTATTCGCCATTTTCTAATTTTTTATAGATAATTAACAGATGAATCATTTGAATATCAGTCGATAATATTCTGAGACAAAAGATTTGCAAATGTAATCATTTATATGAATTTTTTATGAAACATTTTCTACAAAAACGTTTTGAACGAGCAACTATTAATCATCGATTTTCGACTTATCAACGTTTTGATTAATTGAATTTTTTGTGAAATAATCGTTGTTTTCTTTTTGATTTATCACTTGTATCTCATTGTTTAATATCGAAGTTTCACCAATCAATTTAAGGTTTTGATCACTTTCTCATTTTTTAACATTCCTATTTCTTGTATTATTTTTATAATTAATTTATTGCTTTACAAATTATTAAATAATATATATTCACTAAACACTTTAGATATTTTTGCTGCAGAAAAAGATGGTATGAGTAAGATGGACAAAAATTTTTATTACAAATTTAAACGTATAGAAAACATTAATTTCAAAAAAAATCAATCACACAGAATCTGTATGATTGATTTTTGAATCACTACAACTTGTAATGATGGATTTAAGACACGTCAGTCGCTTTCTTACAACTTGTAAGATGTCCAAGCAAAACCAATGCTTAAACCAAAAGCCGATAAATTATGTCCCTCTTTAGCAAAACCTACGTTGTATTTCAACTTGGCATTGGCACAAAAATTTTTGGAAATGGGAATGACGATACCGGCAGCCGGAGCCATTCCAAACATCCAATCTTTGTTCACCACTTCATACAAACCAATATCTGTAATTCTTTCGCTCCAAATGGCACCCAAACCCAATTCGATATACGGACGCACTGCTCCGGAATTACCGAAATAGTAACCTCCTGTAAGCATCAACGGAACAAAATTATTGTAACGTACTTGTTTGCCTGTCAAAGTAATAGCATCGTTTATTTCATACGTTTGTTTAGGACTATTTTTGTAAAATAAACCCCATGACATAGTTGTTCCAATGCCCCAATGATCATTTAAAAACCATGAAGCATCTACCGATAAACCACGGACAGAAAATTGATTGATAAATTGATTGGTATTTCCTACTCCTTGATTCATATCCCAACTCAGTTTCCAAATGTTGCCTTGGGCAAAAACTGTTGTCGAAAGACATACAGCAGCAATAAATATGATTATTTTTTTCATGGTTATCAGTATTTTAAGTAAGACGATTGTTGAAAGGCTTGATCAATTCCCTCTTTAATTCGTGTGATGTTAGAATTGGTTCCATCCATAATGCCGTTTAAAACCCCGACCCATTCAATAGGAATATTTGCAATGGAAGGTGTTTGAATTTCGCCCATAAAAGCCATTTCAATTACCACAGTACCGGAAGTGTAAGAATAATAAGCATTACCCGGATTCCAAGGATAATAGGGATAATAGGAATTGGTGGATTTCCAATAAGGAGACCATGGATCCCAATACCAATCCCAACAGATATACCACGGATAAGTATAAACCGTGTAATAATCTGTATTAAAAGCTGATACCAAAACAGAAACAGCATCGTTCAAATGTGTTGAATCGGGACTTTCTTCCCATCCCAACGCATTCAATTGCGTGCGAATTTCATCGAGTATCGTATTATCGTATTTGTGGTCAATATTATCTTCTTGACCTTTATCTACGATGTAATTCACCGTATCGGGAAAATAATAATAATGGATGGTGCTGAAATCGAAATCGGTATTGTGATAGGTAACCACCACATCTAAATCTTTCACTTCAACATCATTTTTCGGATAACAACTGATCAGCATTACCGGTAGTAGCAACACCATCAAACATTTAAGTAGTTTCATTTTTTTAAAATTGGTTAGTTAAAATGTAAAAAGAGCGTATTAAAAAACGCTCTTTTTGAAGAATTTATTTTCTAATTGTTAATTCGTCGATTAAATTATGGGCACCTGCAAACTTGTCGATAACGAACAACACATAGCGAATATCGACATTAATAGTGCGTTGTAATTTAGGTTCAAAATTGATGTCGCCGCTCATGGCTTCCCAATTGCCGTCAAAGGCTAATCCGATTAATTCGCCTTTGCCATTCATAATAGGGCTTCCGGAGTTGCCACCGGTAATGTCGTTAGTGGATAAAAAGCAGGTAATCACATCTTTACGACCATTTATTTCAACGCCATAATCACCAAAATCTTGTTTTTCGTACAATTCTTTCAAACGTTTAGGAACATCAAATTCGATGTCGCCCGGGATTTCTTTTTCCATGATTCCTTTCATGGTGCAAACATAATCGTAATGAACGGCATCGCGTGCATCGTAATCTTGAACAGAACCATAGCTCATACGCAATGTTGAATTGGCATCAGGATAATACATTTTATTAGGATCCATTTCACGCAATCCTTTGATAAACCAACGGTCGTTAGCAGCAATCAAAGTTTGGGCTTTTCGAAAATCTGCTCTATGGAGAGAAATATTTTCCATCGATGAGTTAAAGATAGTGGTAACGAGGTCTTTATCTACTTATGAACCACTTGGTTTTTCAAAAAAGGTATGAATACGTTCAGCAGAAGCAAAAATCGATTTTTTGTAAACATCAGTCGTGAAAGCATCAATGTCGCCTTTGTAGTTTTTGTCGATGATTGAGAAAAACGAAGGAAGTTGTTCGGCAGGAATGTTCTTTTTATAGAGTTTTAACATTTCAGCAAAAGTTTTTTCTACAATCGGTTGATAAGTAGAGGCGAAGATTTCATCCCAAGGTTGTTCTTTTAAAGAAGTCAAAGCTGTATTCATTGCTTCTTGGTCTTTTTCGCGAGCAGCAGCTGTATATTCTTGAAATTCGGCAGCAACTTGAACGATGTCTAACCCCATTCCCGCAATGCTTGCATAATACATCGGTTTTGAACATTTTGATAAAATTCCATACGCTTCTTTTAAGTTAGGTAACGCTTCGTTGTATTCTACGTTTTTAACGGTGCTTGCCCATTTTGAATATTTGGTTTCCAAAGCAACTTTTCCTTCAGCTACTTTATTTTTGCGAAGCATCTCAATTTGTCCGATGAAATTTTTCCAAGTGTTGGCTAATCCGGCGTGATTATCGGCATACATAATTCTTACAGCATCGTCTTGAGCCATAAATTCATCCATGATTTCCAATTGTTTTCCAAAAAGATCGACAATAATCGGATAGAATTCTTCTACATTATAATCGATACCAAATGAAGACAGATATCTTTGTGTGGTACCCGGGAAACCCCAAATCATGGTAAAATCGTTAGGTTGATAACCTTTTAACGAAATAGGAAGGTGATGTTTTGGAGTGTAAGGAATATTGTTTTCGTTGTATTCAGCAGGAGTGCCGTCGGGGGCGCAATAAACGCGGAAAATGGAGAAATCTCCGGTTTGACGGGGCCACATCC
>JAQUSR010000174.1 GCA_028710155.1 Bacteroidales bacterium
GATGTGTTTTGCCAGAATGTCTGCCGAAAATGCTACACAAATGAATGTCTTAGTGAGTAAAGTGTTGGAATATGAATACGATGCTCCTTGCATGGATCCTGATTACTATCAAAATCCTATTACTGCATTAGGTTGGCAAACACAACGTTGGTTTCAAATTTGCTCTGAAGTAGTCGGCGGATATTTATCTACTCACGGTAAAACGCCGGTTCGTATCAACGCCATTTATGAAGGCACACCCGGAAGTGTTTGGTCAACAGCACAAAATACCGCTTCTGTAGTGGATTATTTCGGACCTAACGGCGTGGGTTATCTTCCTGCAACACCTTCTTCTTTAGGAGGTTGGTCGGGAGGAACCGCACAACACATCATTAATGCCGTCAATAACGGTGCCTTCATCTTACAACACAGAGATCATGGTTATGAACCCGGATGGGGCGAACCCGATTTTACCATCCCCAATGTTTCCAGTTTTACCAATATCGGAAAACTTACTTATGTGTTTTCAATCAACTGTTTAACAGGAAAATTCAATCATACTACTCCGGTTTTTGCAGAAGTTTTGCATCGTTATACCTACAACGGACAAAATGCCGGTGCCGTGGGCGTTTTATGTCCGACAGAAACATCCTATTCGTTTGTTAATGACGTTTTTGTATGGGGCGTTTACGATTTGTTTCAACCCGATTTTATGCCTGATTACGGTCCTTACGCCGAAAACTCCGGAAATTGGATGCCGGGATTCGGAAACGTTGCCGGAAAATATTTCTTAGAACAAAGTAGTTGGCCTTATAATGTCGATGTCAAAGAAATTACCTATCAGATGTTTACCCAACATTCTGATCCTTTCTTACGCCTTTATACCGAAGTTCCTCAAACATTGACCGTGTCGCACGCACCCACCATTTTTGCAGGATCTTCTTCTTTTACAGTTTCGTGTGAAGAGGGTGCTATGATTGCTCTAACCGTTAACAACGAAATTATTGCAGTGGCAGAAGCTACGGGATCTTCACAAATAATGACCATTCCGCCTCAAGTTCCACCGACTGAAATTTTAGTTACTTGCACCAAACAAAATTATCTTCGCCACGAATCAACCGTCAGCGTAGTTCCGGCAGAAGGTCCTTATGTAATTGGTTTTGAATGGAATGTAGTGGACGAAAACGGTAATCAAATTGTGGAATATGCCGAAAACGGCGTAATTGATATGACTGCTAAAAATGTAGGTATCGAAACAGCCGACAATGTAACCATGACTCTTTCTACAGAAGATCCCTATGTTACCATCAACAAAGCATCTGAAAATTTCGGG
The DNA here is from genome assembly GCA_028710155.1 of Bacteroidales bacterium. Classification (GTDB taxonomy): domain Bacteria; phylum Bacteroidota; class Bacteroidia; order Bacteroidales; family WRLA01; genus WRLA01. The sequence continues at coordinate 1,313 of JAQUSR010000174.1, forward strand.
ACCATTGCTCCTGAATCCACCGTATTGAAAAACAACGCATTCAGTTTTAGTGTAGCACAAGATGCTCCGAATAATCATAGTGTCTCTTTAAAAATGGAATCAACAGACGGAACAGATGTTTGGGACAGCTATATGTCGTTCAAAATTTTTGCACCCGTTGCCGAATTTGTAGGTAGTAGCGTTTCGGGCGAAATTGTTCCGGGCAGCACTTTAGATGTAATAGCTTCGTTTAAAAACAATGGTGGTGCACCTATTTATAATGCCATTGGATCACTTTCTTCTACTAACGAACATATCACCATCAACAACGCAACATTTAATTATGGAAATATTGATGCCTCCGGAATTGTTCAGGGCATTTTCAATGTTACCATCAGCGACGATGCTCCTGCAATTGAAGCTTACGATTTTCATGTTGTGATGATGAGTGATTATGGCATAGCAGCAGACGGTGATTTTGTGATTCAAAATGTTTGTAATGTGGTTTTTGATCTGCACGACAGCTATGGAGACGGATGGAATGGTGCAAAATTACGCGTAACGTTTGATGACGGAACACCACAAGTGGAATATACCATAACCGGCAACAATAATAGTGCCTCTTTTACTAAAGAAATTAATGTAGGAACCAATGTTACTTTAACATGGTTTTCAGGAAGTTATGACAGCGAATGTTCCTTTACTGTTTCGTATGAAGATGGAGACGAAATTTATAATCGCAGCAATCCTTCAGCCGGCGTTTTGCATACCTTTGAATGTAACTGCAATGGCGGATCCAACGGTTGTAATCCTATTAATGAACTGACGGCTACGGTCGAAGAAACTACGGTTGATTTAACATGGGAAGCAGTAGCGGATGCCACTTCTTATCTTATCAAACGCAACGGCGTTGAAATCGGAACAGAAACCAACACAACATTTACCGATAGCGATGTGTTACCGGGGAGCTATAACTATTGTGTTTCTGCAATTTATGAAAACGGATGTGTGGCACTTCCGACTTGTACAGAAATCATTATCAGTCTTTGTGCTTCGTTGGAAAATGTTACAGCAACCGTTATCGACTCACTAAATATTGAATTGACTTGGGAAGCAGTGGAAGGTTCTGAAGGATATAATATTTATTACGAAGGGAGTCTTGTTGGAACATCTACCACTACCAATTATATGATTGAGAATTTGGATTGGGAAACAGAATATTGCTATGGCGTCACTTCTCTTTGCGAATCGGGCGAATCTGGTAAAACATACGCTTGTGCCACAACACCGTATGAGCCGTGTTACATTCCGGTTGAGGTTAACGCTTCTGTAGAAGATGAGATGACGATTACGCTCACTTGGAATGCTACAACCTCTGCTCATTCTTACGATATTTATCGTGATGGAGAATTGCTCGGCAATGTAATTAGACCATTATATATAGATAACAATCTTGAAATTGGAACATATTGTTATACTGTGCGGGCTAAATGTAAAGTAGACGAATCTGAATTATCGGTTGAATCTTGTGGCAATGTGGTCGGTATCAACGAATTTGAACAAAATTATCAAGTATATCCAAATCCGGCAAATACTAATTTGACTATTGAAGGCGAAAACATTGAAAACATTGTGGTTTACAATACTTTAGGACAAGTTGTTTTCAGCCAAAAAGTATCGGGAGAAAAATCGTTTAACCTCAGTACTGAAAATTGGGTGGACGGTTTATATATTCTTCGTTTGGTATCTCGCGAAGGACAAACAGCTGTAGAACGTATTTCAATCGTTCATTAATAGAATGAAAAACGGTGATTATCATTGAAATAAGCGTTGCAAAAAAAATCTTATATTGATTTGTGTAAAACATCAAAAATAAATTACCTTTGCACCCACAAAAAAAACGGCAATCACCGTTTAGGTCCCTTAGCTCAGTTGGTTAGAGCAACTGACTCATAATCAGTAGGTCCTTGGTTCGAGCCCAAGAGGGACCACCACCTTAAAAAAACCGCTTTTGCGGTTTTTTTTGTATCCATCTGCGAGCAAATATTGCATGACGATGATTGAGATGAAAATGAAATAATTATTTGATTGATACCGATTTTGCGTAAACGATTTATTCTACCTTTGCAAAAAAATTCTAAATAAGTTAATAGATGAAAAAATTATTATTCTTAGCTATTGTTATAGCATGTATGGTTTCTTGCAAAAATGTTGAAACCCCTGTCGTGAATGTAGAAGAATTTGCTCAAAATGCAGCTACATTTGTTGATCAAACCGTTAGCATTAAAGGCATTGCAAAACACATTTGCCATAATAGCGGACGCAAATTGTTCCTTGGAACTGAAAACTCTGAGGAGATGGTTACTGTAATGGCCAATGATCCGATGCCCATTTTTGATGTCGCTACAGAAGGAAAAATCTACGAAGTAGAAGGTGTTGTAAAAGTTTCTCAAGTGATTGATACCACTTACTTGAATAAATGGGAACAAGACATTATTGAAAATGGCGTAAAATCAGACGGACACGTTTGTTCAACCGAGCAAAAAGCCGAAGGAATTGAAATTGCTGAAAATGATGAAAATCCGGAATTAACACGCATCAACGCTTTCCGTGAACAAATCAAAGCCAATAACGGAGAACCGTTGACATTCTATCAAATCGATTGCACTTCATTTAAAATTGTAGAAGAATAAAAATCGTTTTTGTTTCAAATACAAAAAAAGCCGGTTTCGACCGGCTTTTTTATTGTTCATTGTGATTTAGAAAGTAACAATTTGATACCCTTCTACAATCAATGTGCGGATGCTGGGATGTTCTTTGTATTCGTCAATCAAAGACAAACCTGCTTTTTCAATCTCCTGTTTTCCGCTTTGGGACACCTAAAAATTTTTGAGAATAATTTGGTATAATTCGTTTTGTTGGTCGTCCATTTTCAGAAGTCGCGACTTGGTATGTTTTGATTCCGGCAAAGTATAGGTCAATT
>JAQUSR010000023.1 GCA_028710155.1 Bacteroidales bacterium
CATAGAGAATTGGTATTTCTGCATGATTGTTTGTTTGCCGAATGATGGTAACCAGATTTTTTGGGAAAGCCACCGAGCGTATTCTAGTAGTGGTATATGCTTGTTCGGAGAGGGGGTGAAATTGTTTTCTGTCCATCCAACCGTTATAGTTGTCAGTTTCGTTACGAATGTACGCCCATTTCACCGATTCTTCCAAAACGGTAAACATTTCTCCGAAAAAAAGCTGGGAAACCATCTCCGATCGATCAGACGGTTCGGCTCGCAAAGCCGCCAACGATGCATTACAAAATCCGTATGTTGCCATAATTTAAAAAAGTGTGCAAATGTATAAAAAAAGAACATAGCTTATACTTCCATTGTAGATTTAATGATGGTAAAATTGTTTTTTTTATTTTTTTTCAACAAAATAATTCTAAATGATTGAATATTATTGTTGTAAAGAGTTGCCTTTATTGAAAAAAGGAAAAGATTTTGTTTTCGATGTTCTCCGACGACGATGGCGCCAAAAACATATTTTTTATCAAAAAATGAGTTTTAAATGTTGAAGGTTTTTTTATACCTTCGTCCCTCAAAAATTTCGATATGAAAAATTGGAAAAATCCTTTCAAACATAACTATTTGATGTTGGTGAAAATTCTTCTTTTGTTGCTGACGGTCATAGTTATCATGTTATTATTACCTCGCGAACGGCGCTATAAATATGATTATCGATTAGGAAAACCATGGGTCTATTCTGATTTGATAGCACCTTTCGATTTTCCAATTTTAAAACCGGATGTAATTGTTAACCAAGAACGTAATCGAATTTTAGAACAAAAAAAATTCTATTTTAAATACGATTCTACAGCCATAGAAAATGGTTTGTTGGAAATGAAATCGGATTTCACTTCGATTCAAAAAATTATCGGTCAACATTCCAATTACTATTTCAGACGATGGAGTAGTATTTATGTAACGATTATGCAACATGGTGTTATTGAACGTATTTCTGAATTTGAAAATGCTACGGATGATGATTTAGTGATGGTGATGAATGGTGTAGTAGCAACAGAATGTTTCCTCAATAGTTTTTATTCCATTCAGCAGGCATCGCAGCAGATTGAGGAAATGCTTGATCCTAACAACGAGATGGATATGAAATTCGGAAAACGTTTTTTGGAAGAACATCTTAAACAAAATATCATCTTCGATGAAGATTTGACTTCCAAAATGTTGAATCAACAATTAGACCTGATTTCTACTACAAGTGGAGCCGTTCAAACCGGCGAAATTATTATTACTCGTGGCGAATTGGTAACCGAGGAGAAAGCCTTGATACTTGATTCTTTCAAAAAATCGTTTTTAGAAATGTTTGGATCTTCATCCAACACCATGCGAATTTTTTGGGGTCAATTGATTATTATCTTGTTAATTATTTCTGCTTTAGCTTTTTATCTCTATTTCTTTAACAAATCAGTGTTTAACGATAACCGACAATTGATGATGATTTTAACTATCGTCATGCTCATGCAGTTTATAGTGTTTATCATCTATTATATTTTTGGTAACCAATATCTTTATATCGTTCCGTTTTGCTTGGCAGTGGTGTTAATCACCGTTTTTTTCGATGCACGAACAGCCATTTTTGTTCATATTGTGGTTCTGATCAATTCATCAATGATTATGGTGAATGGATTTGAATTTCTGTTTGTGCAATTGGCAGCCGGAATTGTGGCAGCTTTCACCCTCCGCAAAATGCACAAACGAGCTCAAATGTTTTTCATGATTTTTATGGTTTTTATAACCTATGTTTTAACCGACGTTGGTTTGACTTTTATCGAAGAAAATGAAATTGCCTCGTCTTACGATTCACTGATTTATTACGGTCTTTCTTCAGGATTTTTAGTGTTTGGCTATCCGTTGATTTTTGTCTTTGAAAAAATCTTCGGAACGATTACTGATATTTCTTTAATTGAAATTTCAGATACCAACTCATACTTATTGAGAGAATTATCTGTGAAAGCACCCGGAACATTTCAACATTCCAACCAAGTAGCCAACTTAGCCGAAGAGGCAGCCTATGTCATCAATGCCAATCCGCTTTTAGTGCGTGCCGGTGCGTGGTATCACGATGTGGGAAAAATTGAAAATCCGTTGTATTTTATTGAAAATCAAACATCCGATATTAATCCGCACGACGAACTTTCGCCCGATGAAAGTGCAGAAATTATTATCAATCACGTGATTAAAGGAATAGAATTAGCTCGAAAACATTACATTCCCGAATCTGTAATCGATTTTATTCGCACACACCACGGAACCCGAAAAACCGCCTATTTCTATCATCAAATGCAATTGCAAAACCCGGGCAAAAAAATTGATGCCGATGCTTTTACCTATCATGGACAAATTCCGTTTAGCAAAGAAACTGCTCTGCTGATGATGGCCGATTCTGTCGAAGCAGCCTCTCGCAGTTTGCCCGAAAAAACAGAAGAAACTATCAGTGATTTGATAGATCGTATTATCGAAGGGCAAATGAAAGACCATCAATTTGATAAGGCGGATATTACTATGAACGATATTACCAATATTAAAAAAGTATTCCAAAAATTGTTGATCAATATTTATCATGTTCGAATTTCCTACTAATTTTTTGTCGCAGCGGTGAATACCTATCTTTTTAAGTCATTTTTTTATCGACGAAAAATGTACCTTCGCAACCTTTTAAATAAACACGTATGACACAACAACAATATCAAGTCGGCAGATTTAATGTTTTACCACCTGTTGTAAAGAATTTGCTGATTATCAATGTCCTATTCTATCTTGCCACTTTTACCTTTGAACGTTTCGGTATCGATTTGGTGGATAAATTAGGATTACACTTTTTCATTTCCGAACACTTTCGCTTCTACCAAATTTTTACCTATATGTTTATGCACGGCAGCTTTGCACACATATTTTTTAATATGTTTGCATTGTGGATGTTCGGATCTGCTATCGAAAACATTTGGGGGTCAAAAAGATTTCTGATTTATTATTTAGTTACCGGAATTGGTGCTGCCGTTTTACACTATATCGTTTTCTATTTAGAATATCTTCCTACGCTTCAAGCCATTGATGCTTTTATTGATAATCCTGATGTTCAGTCGTTTATTAATTTTATGCAAGGCGAAGTATTTAAAGTTGTTTCCAACGATGTTGCTCAAAGTGCCAATCTTGTCATTAGCGATTTTAATAGTTTAGTCAATATTAATTCCACTGAAGCCCTACAAATTGCTACCGATTTTATGCGTCAATATCGGGTCGATTTGCTGAATGCACCAGTCATCGTTGGCGCGTCAGGAGCCGTTTTTGGATTGTTGCTGGCTTTTGGAATGATGTTTCCCAATTCATACGTATATATCTATTTTGCCATACCGATGAAAGCCAAATGGTTTGTGGTTCTATACGGAGCCATTGAGCTGATTAGCGGATTCTCCAATATTTCCGGCGATTCGGTCGCTCATTTTGCGCATCTCGGTGGAATGCTCTTCGGCTATCTTTTGATTGTTTATTGGCGCAAAAAAGGATGGTTTTAACTACTTATATTGTTGACCAATAAATATTTGGGGAAAAAGCAATTATTAAACCAATTTTTAAAAAATTATTTTTCAAAATGTTCGTACTATTTAAAAAAGAAATTTTCGGCTTTCTCAATTCGCTCATCGGCTATATTGTGATGGCGGTTTTTTTGTTGATTAACGGATTGTTTTTGTGGATTTTTCCTATGGAATTCAATGTGTTGGATTTCGGTTATGCCACACTCGATTCTTTATTTATGCTGTCGCCCTTTGTTTTTCTTTTTCTCATTCCGGCAATCACCATGCGATCGTTTGCTGAAGAAAAACGCACCGGTGCCATCGAAATGCTGTTCACTAAACCGATTACCGATTTTCAAATCGTGATGGCAAAATATTGGGCGGGTTTAACTTTAGTCGTCATTGCCATACTACCCACTTTAGTCTATTTCTTCTCGATTTATTGGCTGGCTTATCCCATTGGAAATGTAGATATTGGAGGTATTATCGGATCGTATATCGGATTATTGTTTTTAGGCGCATCATTTACAGCTATAGGAATTTTCTGCTCGGCAATTACCGATAATCAAATTGTTTCGTTTGTGCTTGCCGTTTTTATTTCCCTTTTCTGTTTGTTGGGTTTTGAATTTATTTATAGCCTAGCTCTTTTCGGAAAAATCGATATTTTTATTCAATCATTAGGAATCCAATATCATTATCGCTCCATCAGTCACGGAGTGATCGACACACGCGATCTTATTTATTTTATCAGCTTTAACGCTTTATTTATTGGAGGCACACTCTATGTGTTACAACGTAGAAATCGCTAATTTTTACAGCAAATCATTATGAACAAACCATCAAAAAATACAAAAGATCTACTGCATCACCCTGCAGGAAAAATAGTCGTTTTTTTCATTATTCTTATCTGTGTGAATATTATCGGAAGTCTCTTTTTTACGCGTTTCGATTTAACGACTGAAAAACGTTATACGCTTTCAAAAGCGACCAAAAATATTTTGAAAAACTTGGACGATGATGTCTATTTTGAAGTATTTCTCGAAGGCGATTTTCCGGCGGGTTTTAAACGCTTGAGAAATTCAACGCGCGAAATGCTCAACGAAATGCGTGCCTATTCTGATCATATTCAATATGATTTTGTGAATCCATCAGAAAGTCCTGTTGCCTCTGAACGACAAGATACCTATATGCTGCTCAAAGAACAAGGGCTGTTGCCTACCACTGTTTCCAATAAAACCAAAGAAGGAGTAGTGCAACAAGTGATTTTCCCCGGCGCTTTGGTCAATTTCAAAGGGCGTTCATTACCTATTCAACTACTCAACGATCAATTGGGAATCAATTCGGAAGACGTGCTGAACAATTCGATTCAAAACTTGGAATTTACATTGATTAGTGCCATAAGCAAATTATCACGCCCCATTAAATCGCGAATTGCTTTTATTGAAGGTCATGGTGAACTTTCCGAAAGAATGGTTGCAGACATCACTCAAACCTTGAAAGAAAACTATCACGTTGAACGTGTACCTCTCAATGGCAACATCTCTGCTTTAACAGAACGTGACGTTATTGATACTCTTGAAACTGAAAAATATCGAATCACTAATAAGTTTGAAACAATCATTGTGGCACGTCCCATCGAAAAATTTAGCGAACAAGATAAATTTATCATCGATCAATTCATAATGCGTGGCGGAAAAGTGGTGTGGCTGATTGATCCCGTATCTGCCGAAATGGACAGCCTTCAAAATACCGGATTGACTTTTGGAGTTACCAATGAGTTGAATTTGGATGATCAACTTTTTACCTATGGCGTGCGTTTGAATAACGATTTGATTATGGATTTGAATTGTTTGCCCATCGTCATTGTTACCGGAATGACAGGCGATAAACCGCAATTTTCATACCTTCCATGGTATTTCTTCCCGCTTATTACTCCAAGTAACAACCATCCCATGGTGCGAAATTTGAATGTACTGAAAACCCAATTTGTGAGTTCTATAGACACTATTGCCGTTCCAAATATTGCAAAAACTATTTTGTTGACCTCATCAGCTTATTCACGAACACAGCGAACGCCGGTGCGCATCGATTTGGAAATGACTCGTCAAACTCCTGATGAACAAATGTTTAAACGTCAGTTTGTGCCGGTCGGTGTACTGTTGGAAGGTGTTTTTCCGTCGCTCTACGATCATCGCGTGCCTCCTTCTTTAGCCGATAATCCGATAATGGGGTTTCGTTCCGAAAGTAAACCAACCTCAATGATTGTGATTTCTGATGGCGATATTATTCGTAATCAATTAGATTCAAAAGGAAATCCTTTGCCGTTGGGTTTTGATCGCGATACACGTGAAATGTTGGGCAACAAAGATTTTTTGATCAATGCCATCAGTTATCTTACCGATAAAGACGATTTAATTTCAATTCGGTCTCGCGAAATAAAAAATAGAATGTTAGATCGAACACGTGTGGAAAATCAACGCATTTTTTGGCAAGGGCTGAATGTAGGATTACCCATTCTTTGCATTCTTATTTTAGGATTGATTTGTATGGGTATTCGAAAAAGAAAATATGCTCAATAATCCATAAAATAGTTCACCGGATACAAAAAAAGGCTGTCGAAGACAGCCTTTTTTATTGAATCAAAAACATTGATTATTTGTTAGGAATGTTTTTTAAAGTCTCTTTCAAAAACTCAAAGAATTTTTGAACAGATTCGATGTTCACTTTTTCATCAGGTGAGTGGGGGTGACGAATGGTAGGACCAAACGAAATCATATCCCAATTCGGATAAACGGCACCCAAAATACCACATTCCAATCCTGCATGTACGGCTGTGATTTTCGGATCTTTTCCATATAGCTTTTGATAGGTTTCTTGCATAATATGCAATATTTTGGATTTGGTATTGGGTTTCCATCCCGGATAGCCGCCGGTAAATTCTACTTTACATCCGGCTAATTCAAACGAAGCACCAACGCGATCGGCAATAGCATCTTTAGCAGAATCTACAGAGCTGCGAATCAAACATTTTACAGAAATTTCTCCTTCGTTGATGGTAACAATAGCAATGTTGTTCGATGTTTCAACCAAACCCGGCATCGCATCGCTCATACGGCAAACACCATTCGGACATACATAAACGGCACGTACAATGCGATTTTGTACATCATTCGGCATAACGGCTTTTGGCAAGTTGGTGGGTTCGCACATGAATTCCAGCGTCGGCTCGGTGGCGGAAAATTCGTTTTTGAAAATTTGTAACATCTTGTTGACAAATTTCTCGAATTTTTTGGCTTTTCCGGCTGCTACAACTACTACCGCTTCTGCTTCGCGAGGAATAGCATTACGCAACGATCCTCCGTTGACTGAGGCAATGCGAATATTCATTTTTTGCATCACAGCATACAAAAAACGGAACAAAATTTTGTTCGCGTTGGCACGTCCTAAGTTGATGTCCATACCCGAATGTCCGCCTTTCATTCCTTTGGCGATCAATTTGTAAGCAACTACATTTTGAGGAAGTTCTTTTGCTTTATAGGTTCCTGAGATGTTAGCATCAACGCCACCGGCGCAGCCAACATACAATTCGCCTTCATCTTCTGAATCTAAATTCAAGAAATATTTTCCATTTAACATTTTTGGTTTCAAACCATTAGCACCTGTCATACCGGTTTCTTCATCGATGGTGAAAAGACATTCTAACGGTCCGTGAGCAATATCTGTCGATTCCAAAATGGACATTCCTGCGGCTACACCGATGCCGTTGTCGGCACCCAAAGTAGTTCCTTCTGCAGTAACCCACTCTCCATCAACGTATGCTTTGATAGGATCTTTAGTGAAATCATGTTTAACATCACTATTGGCTTGTGGAACCATATCAAAGTGTCCCTGTAAAATCACACCGGCTTTTTTCTCCATTCCTTTGGTTGCCGGTTTGCGAATGATGATGTTGCCTACTTCATCTTCAATGGTTTCTAATCCTAATTTTTTTCCAAAGTTTGCCAAAAAATCGCGTGCAGCACTTTCGTGTTTCGATGGACGCGGGCATTGTGTTAAGCTGTAAAAATTGTTCCAAACAGCTTTGGGTTCTAAATTTCTAATGTCACTCATAATTAATATATTGTAAAGTTTGTATTTCTTGTTGTTGTCAAATATGATATCTTTTAATGAAAATAAACAACATATTTTTCTTGAAAATAATTCTCCGAAAAATAATCATTGATGGGATATAGTGAAACTTTTTTATGCAGTTGTTCAATTTCGGCTGTTAAATCACCACCTTTTAAATATAAAATTCCGTTGGGTAAAGTGTTAAAACCGCGTTTCCGAAGTTTGTATTGAGTCCATTTATCAAATGTGGATAAATCGGTAACTGCTCTACTGACAATGAAATCAAAACTTTCATTGAGCTGCTCCACGCGAGTTTGAAGGACTTCCACATTGGTTAATCCGATCGATTGGATAACGGCTTGAGCTACTTTTGTTTTTTTTCCGATAGAATCTATCAATAAAAAATCTACATTGGGAAACAAAATGGCTAACGGAATGCCCGGAAAACCGCCGCCGGTGCCTACATCCAAAATTGAAGTTCCATTTTTAAAAGAAATGATTTGCGCAATTGCTAACGAATGCAACAGATGATGTACCGTAAATTCATCCATATCTTTTCGCGAAATGACATTGATTTTTGCATTCCATTCTTCATATAATGGTTTTAATGATGTCAACTGTTCTTTCTGAATATCAGTTAATTTCGGGAAATATGAAAAGATTTTTTCTTCATTCATCATGTCATAATCATTCGGAACATTCAAGATGTTGTTTACAAGGGAACAAATGTATAATAAATTAGCGAAATGTTCAATAATTATTTACTTTTTTTTTCCTAAAAAATTATTGAATTTTTTGGAAAGATTTATCAAAAATCACATCAATTTGTATCATTAAATAGTCATATTAATGGTGTTAAATTGATTTTTTGAGAGATAATTAATTGATTTTTTATTCATTAAAAAATGCAAAAAAAAATATAAAAAAATAGTCATGCTATGAACGAAAAGTGTACCTTTGCCACATCGTTTTTGCCCGATGGTGTAATTGGCAACACGTCTGATTCTGGATCAGAAAAGTTCAGGTTCGAAACCTGATCGGGCAGCTTTAAAAGACTTGTTTGGCAAGTCTTTTTTTTTTCGCATATTTGTAGAGAATATTTACCTTTGCAAACCTTTTAATGAATTAATTTAAAAATCTGATAGTATGGCAACAAAAAGAGATGTAAAAAAAGATATCGCTTTTTTCACAGAAGAGGTGGTGAGCGATTGTTTGAATTTTTTAGTGCTTCACAACGAGCGTGATAATACGGATGTTTTATCCATTATTGAAAATATGGAAGATCTTTACGAAGAGATGATTTCTCGAGTGAATCATATTGATGGAAAAAATAATCACAAAATGATTAAATCCTACTTTAATTCTTTGTATGAAGATTTGTTGGATGCCATCGAAGAGGCTTTTTCTCAATTATCGGAAATTGCCAAAAAAAATGTTCAGGCATAAGTCGCTTTTCAATCAATCACAAAAAAAGTTGCATCTATTGATGCAACTTTTTTTGTGGTCAAATATCCTGATTCTACAAAAAGATAAGTTGTACTAAAATAAAAATCGGCAATAAAACAACTAGCGAAAAGCGAATCATATAACCAAAGAATCCCGGCATTTTAATGCCGCTTTCCTCTGCAATTGCTTTCACCATAAAATTGGGACCGTTTCCTATATATGTCATCGCTCCAAAAAATACAGCTGCCAACGAAATAGTTTTCAATAAAATTTCTGAAATTCCTGCCACTTCTGCCGGCGTGATACCTTGTTCTACCAAACCTAAGGCTACACCGTGAAAAGCAACTGCGGTAGGTGCGTTATCCAAAAACGAACTTAATGCTCCTGTAGAATAGAAAAACTGCCACGGATATTGAAGGCCTAAAGATCCTGCGTTCTCTTTTAAATAGAGTAAAGCTGGAACCATGGTGATAAATATTCCCAAAAAAACGGCAGCCACTTCCAAAATTGGTGTCCACGTGAATTTATTGGCAGATCTTATGCTCTTTGGTGTAGTAAACACTGATAAAACAATCAAAACAATTAAAATGATTTCTCTTAAAAATTTGATGTAAAATGGTGCGGCTTTCTCTCCCATTGCCGGAATATATCCGACATTGATGAATGCTACCGCCAAAATCACACACAATAAATAAACAAAATTGATGCAACCTGATAAACGCAATGGTTGAATATTGGTATTATCAGCCATAATATCCTCTTTACTTTCTCTTTTATAAAAATAGCGATCAGTAAAATAATAAATCACTAATAATAAAACTCCGACAAAAGCCCATTCGGGTAATAATTGTAAAAACCAAGTGAAATCGGCACCTCGCAAATATAATAAAAATAGGGGAGGATCACCCAATGGTGTCAATAATCCACCGCAATTGGCAATCAGAGCAATGAAAAACAAAATTGTGTGTACTTTGAATTTTCGTTCTTGATTGGTTGCAATCACAGGACGAATGAGCAACATGGCAGCTCCGGTCGTTCCCATGATAGATGCTAACAAAAAACCAATTCCTAAAAACAAAGTGTTGATCGATGGTTTTGCTTGAATATCGCCACTGAGGTTGATGCCGCCGGTAATAACAAATAACGAGCAAAGCAAAATAATAAAGGGAACATAATCAAACAACATTTGATGTTGCAATTCGTGCGTTAAACCATTTGATATTAAAAAAACGGCTGTAGGTATCCCTAAAATCAAAGAAACGAAAAATTTATTGAGGTTGCGTTCCCACCAATGTTCCATCACCAACGGACCAATCGCAATTGCTAAAAGCATTATTCCAAATGGAATACTTGCCCATAAAGGCATAATAAATTGATTTTCCATATATTATAATTGATATAATTGTACGGTGCAAATGTATTTATTCTTAAGTTATGCTAATAAGGTTTTTTGTTTTTTTTTCTTAAAACATATTAACTTTGCACCAAATTAAAAAACATTTTTTATCATGACAAAAAATCTTTTATTTATCGGATGTTTATTCGTCTCATTATGGATGATGACATCAAGTTGCAAAAAAGATGAATCTCCTGCAACACCGCAGCCCACAGAAAATGTTACTTCTTTTTTTGAAGTTCAAAACGGCGTTTTTAAAAATGCCTCCTTCCCTTCAGCCACTTCCGATGTGGAATTGAATAATGTTCAAATGAATAATAAGGTGATTTCCGGTGGAACATCTTATGTTTCTTTTGAAACTCCGATCGCTATTGACAAAATATTGGTTGGTGTTAAAGATATCGATGGATATTTTGAAATCGCACCATCCGATAGTCGCGAAATTATCTACAATTTTATTCTCATTATGGCTCAAGCGATGAACGAACAATTTTTTGTTGTTCAAATTGCTGTTTTAGACGAAAACGGGCAAGTGAGCCAATCCTATTTTGTATCAGTGGAACTGATAACAGCCGGAACCGGTCAACTACAAATCAGCCTTTCTTTTGATAATGAAAAAGATGTTGATTTGCACCTGATCGAACCTAATGGATCGCACATTTATTATGGCGACAAAAGAAGTGCAAATGGTGGCGAATTGGATGTTGATTCCAATCCCTCTTGTAACATCGACAGCATCAACAACGAAAACATTTTCTATTCGGATAGTGCATTTGTTGAACCTGGTATATATAGCGTGTATGTTGATATGTATGAAAACTGCGATCCTTCTATTCCTACAAATTTTGTGCTATCTGTATTTTATGACGGAATACTCGTTCAAACCGTTACCGGCAACAATCCGGTAGCTGGAATCTTTCCGGTGGACGAACCGAGCAATTATGGCAGTTTATCAGATTTAGAACCGGTCATCACCTTTGAAATTCAAAATGTGAATGCCAAACAACCGCTCAAAAAATTTGAACCGTTGCCATTAACCGAATCGGCTATTTTGAAGTTGAATTCGAAAAAGAATTAAGGGCAGAACTTCAATGAAAAATGATAAAATTTCGATAACTTATTAAAAACGAAATTTTTCGAAAAATAAAAACGCTTGCACCATCATTTTTGGTCAAGCGTTTTTGTTTTTTATAACCAATGTGTTGAGAAAATTGGAAGTAACGCGTTCTAAATCGTCAATTTATCAAATTTATCAATTAAAAATATACCTTTGCATTCTCAAAAAAATAAATAATGACGATTAATCAAATCATTGAAAATAACATTGTTAAAGGTCTTAATGAATTATTCGGTGCTGAAGCGACCGGTAATCAAGTGGCGTTACAAAAAACAAAAAAAGAGTTTGAAGGCGATTTTACTTTTGTAGTATTTCCATGGTTACGAGTAAGTAAAAAATCGCCACAAATTACAGCACAATTACTTGGCGATTATTTAGTACAACATACGCCTGAAATTTCTTCCTATAATGTCATTCAAGGTTTCTTGAATTTGGTGGTTGATAACACCTATTTTACTCAATTTCTGTGTCATAATTGTCAAAATATCGAGTTTGGTTTTCCGGAACAAACGGCACCCAAAAATATCGTCATCGAATATTCTTCTCCCAATACCAATAAACCTTTGCATTTGGGACATATTCGTAATAATCTGTTGGGATGGTCGGTGGCAGAAATTCTTAAAGCCAATCATCATCATGTAACAAAAGTGAATTTAGTGAATGATAGAGGTATTCATATTTGCAAATCAATGTTGGCTTGGAAAAAATGGGGCAATGGAGAAACACCGGAATCGGCAGGTATGAAAGGCGATCACTTGATCGGAAAATATTATGTGATGTTTGACCAAGCCTACAAAAAAGAGTTGGAGCAACTTCAACAATCGGGTATGACGAACGAAGAAGCTATTGCCCATTCATCATTAATGAACGAAGCCCATCGAATGTTGCAAATGTGGGAAGAGGGTGATGTTGAAACACGGCACTTGTGGGAAAAATTAAATAGTTGGACATATCAAGGATTTTCTGCTACTTATCAACGACTTGGAATCGATTTTGACGACACATTGTATGAATCGAAAACCTATCTTTTGGGAAAACAGTTGGTGGAAACGGGCTTAGAAAAATCCGTTTTTTATCGCAAAGAGGATGGATCGGTGTGGGCAGATTTAACGGCAGATGGTTTAGACGAAAAACTGTTGCTTCGTTCAGATGGAACCTCCGTTTATATGACTCAAGATTTGGGTACTGCCGTTATGCGTCACGATAAATATCACGCCGATATGATGATTTATGTGGTAGGCAACGAACAAGAATATCATTTCGATGTGTTGAAATTGGTGCTTAAAAAGTTGGGATATGAGTGGGCGAACAGCATTTATCATCTATCGTATGGAATGGTGGAATTGCCGTGCGGTAAAATGAAATCGAGAGAAGGTACTGTGGTCGATGCTGACGATTTGATGGAAGAGATGTACGAAACAGCTTATAAAATGGGATGTTCGTTGAGTAAATTAGACACCATGAAAGCCGATGAAGCAACTTGCTTGTGTAATATGGTTGGATTGGCGGCCTTAAAATATTTTATTTTAAAAGTTGATCCAAAGAAAAAAATGCTGTTTGTTCCCGAGGAATCGGTGGATTTTAATGGTAATACAGGACCATTTATACAATATACACACGCTCGTATTCAATCATTATTGCGTAAAGCGGAGAACCAAAAAATTGAAATTAAAAAAGTAGAACATTGTGCGATGTTGGATAAAGAACGAGACATTTTGAAACTTTTACATCAATGCCCCGAAGTTGTTCAACAAGCCGCCGAAAATATGAGTCCCGCTGTTATTGCTAATTATTTGTACGATGTGGCAAAAGAGTTTAATCAATTTTATCAAGATATCCCTATTTTACGGGAAACCGATGTTGAAAAAATTTCATTCCGTCTGCAAATTTCATTGTTTACTGCTTGTGTGTTAAAAAAAGGAATGGCTCTTTTGGGCATTCAAGTACCGGATCGTATGTAATGGTTGTTGTCTCATTCTAAAAACTTATACCAATTCAGTAAGAAACACATTTAAAAGAAGAAAAACGGTTTTGCTAACCGTTTTTCTTCTTTAATGATTTCGTTATTTTGCTTTCCGGTAAATATTTTTCAATTTTTGACCGTTCTGAGTGATCAACAACTAAAAAATGGCATCGTATGCTTTTTGAGACAATTCGGTGTTCCATTTGTCATCGTCCAAAATCCGAAAGACTGTTTTTTGATTTTCGTTATCAATAGCTTCTATCTCAGAATTATACAAAATTATGCTATCAACATTCGCTGAAACGAGAGCCCTTTGTAATTTTATTCTAATGGATTGGTCTTTATCGTAAATTTCGCAAAGTAAAGAATCGATAGATTGTGAATTTTGCGCAATTATACACCAAGAACTTGTAAATAGGAGTGCTATTAATGCGAAATATCGTCTAACCATTTTACGTTTTAGTTCTTCAAATGAAGATCGAAATAGTTGAATATCTTTTGATAAAGATGAACGCGATCAATACCGCGAACGTTATGTTCATGACCGGGATAAACAAAATAATCTACTTGAATGCCATTTTCGATACATTTTTGAATAAATGTGAGGCTATGTTGCCAAACGACTACATCATCAATAGTTCCATGAATTATTAATAAATCGTCTTGCAACTGATTGGCACGTTCAATTAAACTTGAATTAGCATACCCTTGCGGATTATTTTGAGGTGTATCCATATAGCGTTCGCCATACATTACTTCATAATATTTCCAGTCGCAAACAGGACCACCGGCACAACCTGCTTTAAATAAATTGGGGTAGGTGAGTAGCATATTGATAGTCATAAAACCGCCATAACTCCATCCGTCAATGCCCATGCGATCTTGATCAACCCACGGGAATTGTTTCAAAAAGTTGATGCCTGCCATCTGGTCTTTGCATTCTTGTTGTCCCACTTGGCGATGTATTACGCTTTCAAAAACATGTCCGCGTCCATCGGAACCTTGATTGTCTAAGGTGAAAACAACAAATCCTTCTTGTGCCATATAATAAAGAAACAAATCGCCGCCACCCAACCACGAGTCAGTAACCAATTGTGCATGAGGTCCTCCATACACATAAACAAATACAGGATATTTTTTATTCGGATCGAAATCGACAGGTTTTATCAATCGATAGTATAAATCTACGCCATTATCTGATTTTATTTTATCGATGGTCATTTCTCCCAAAGTATAATCGGCCAACGTATTTTTACTAGTAAGAAGAGATTGTATCTCTTTGGATTCTTTACCGGTAGCACTCATGATTTTATAGCATGAACTGACATCGGTACTCGAGAAAACATCAAAAAAGTACGATTTTTCAGGTGAAAATTGAGCATGATGTGTTCCGTGTTCATTCGTCAATTTTGCGATTGTTCCTTTTTTGAAATCGTAGCTATAAATATGACGTTCCAACGGACTTTCTTTAGTTGCCGTGAAAAATAATTTTTGTCCGTTTTTATCAATCCCGTTAAAAGTGGTTACATCCCAATTTCCTTGAGTGATTTCGCGTAAAAGTTTTCCGTTGATGTCATACAAATATAGATGGTTGTGTCCCGATCTTTGACTTTGCCAAATAAATTGTGTAGCATTATTGGGCATAAATATTATCCCATTTTGCGGTTCTACATATCGTTGATTTTCTTCTTCAAATAAAACAGAAACAAAGTCTCCTGTTGTAGCATCAAATTGACTCAATGTCATCTTGTTTTGATCGCGATTGAGAATGGCTACATAAATATAATTTTCGTTAGGATTCCAAGATATGTTGGTTAAATATTGTTCTGGATCTCCGATTGGTTTTAAAAAAACAGTTTTTTCGGTTTTAAAATCATAAATACCGATTTTTACTTCGTGGCTTTTCTCGCCTGCCATAGGATAGCGAATGGGTTTTTCGGTGGCAATACGTTCTTCGATACTAACAATGGGATATTCAGCTACCATGCTTTCATCCATTTTGTAAAATGCTAATTTAGTGCCTTTTGGAGAAAAAAAAGTTCCTTTTTCAATACCAAATTCATTGCGATGAACAGTTTGTCCGTTGACGATGGCCGGATTTTTATCGTCAGTAATGGCAATTTCTTTTTCGTTGTCGGATATAAATAAATTGTTGCCTTTAGTATATGCAATTCTATGAGTGGATAAGTCTAAATCCACATTTTCGGCTTCAGCAGGATAGCTGTTAATTTTTTTTCCGCTATGTGAAGATAGTTGATATTGATATACAGCGTTGTTAGCATAAAAAATAAAGGTGTTTTCATCGGTAAACTGTATGGATGGAAAATATTTGAGGCTATTTTCTCCTTGTTGAATAAGAAAAGTAGAAATATCGTCAAGTTTTAAAATAGTATCTCGATTCGTTTTTTGAATATTGCCTTGTATTAAAGCATTTTGCGAAGTATAAACAAATGTATTATCTGTCAGCCATTGCAAATTGAACATTCGTTCAGGAAACACATTACGATTTTGGTATGCAGCATCTGTTAAAGTCAATTTTTTGGTCTGCCCTTGAAGGTTAAAAAAGAACATTATTGCTACAACAGCAATGACAATGTGTGTAAAACTTTTTTTCATAATAATTTTTTTAATAAAACATTGTGTGATATTTGTTTTTCAAAATGAAATCTATAACTATTTTGATGGAGCGTCAGAAAGGTTTTCCACGCTTAAATGCCAAAACACCGATTGCATTTGACGAAGGAAAACACGTTTTTTGTGGTTGGGATTATAAACAAATCCCTCTACAGTAATTAATTGATCAGTTTTTGGATTTAAAAATGTGTAAGAAATGAAAGGACCGCCCATAAAATCGCCTACCATATCCCATAAACCGCGCATCTCTACGGCATAATCTACAGGAAAATTGGATACTACTTTGGTGGTTGGCGGAATAAATTCAACCGATGTTTTCATAAACGACCCTTGTATAGGTCCTGAAATATATTGTCGGGCAATTGTATTACGCGATTTTACTAATTCGTTCATTGAAAATTGATTTTCTGAATTGTAAGGACGTTGCCAAATCATTATACCTGCGGTGAGATCTTGACTTTTTGACTCCACGCGTTGAGTTAACCACAAAAAATTGCTATCTTGGCGGGCAACGCTGAAACCTGCAGGAATATCCATTTTAAATTGAAATATTTTTTCTAACGTCAAGCCGGCAAGTTGATTGCTTCCCAATTTCATCGTGTTATTTGTTCTGATAATTTCCAAATCATCAAACATTTTCAAAATAGTGGATTGATAAGTTGAGAATAGTGTGAAGAAACTTGAATCGTCAGCAAAATTGATCCATACCACTCGTTGTGGAGTTGCCCACACATTTTCTTTTGTCTCTACTGTGGGTTTGACAATAGATGTATCTTTGTTGATGATCAATATATTGTGATGATGAAAAAAGAAATTTGATGTTTCAAATTGTTGGTGTGTAATGGTAGCTACCGAAAAAAGCTCTTCGGGTTGTGATAACATTGTGTCGGCTTGTTCAAAATATTGAATGATAGTATCGCCGATTTTGGAGTCCCATGTTAAAGAACCTTTCATCACGGCGATGATTTCATTGGTCTTTCCGCCTGAAACTTCCGCTTTTTGGGTTGTATTTTGGTTACATCCTGCTGTAAGACAAACAAGAATAAGTAACCCACTAATGAATAATGAATTTATTTTCATGATTTTTAAGTGTAGAATTTGCTGTTAAATATAACAAAAAAGCGAAACATTTATTTTCTTAAATGTTTCGCTTTGGAAAATACATTCCATTTTTTATTCTTGAACCAAACGAAGACCAAGAGTGAAGTCTGCGTTGTCGCTACCATTGTAACGGCTGGTATTCCGACATCCTCTATCCAAATAATTCCAACAACCACCGCGTTGAACGCGTAACGGACCTGCGGGGATGCTGTTGATGTGTTCGGTATAAAGATTACTACACCATTCTCTGACATTGCCGGTCATATCGTAAATGCCCAATTGATTGGCAAATTTTTCACCAATAGCGTGTGTAGTGTGCATACCGTTACCAATAACTGTCGGATCAGTAATTGAACCTTCGAACCAACCCACTTCGGCAATACGATTGCTTCCGCTGTATTTGAAAGTGTAGAAAGTGCTGTCTGCCATAGCCGGTTGACCACCGCGAGCTGCATATTCCCATTCTTCTTCTGTTGGTAAACGATAAGTTTTTCCGGTTGCTTCATTTAATCTTTTGATAAATTCTTCAATATCAGAAAATGAAATGTTTTCTATCGGCAAAATGTCGGCATTTCCTCTGAAATAAGAAGGATTTACTCCCATCATTTCGATCCATTGGGTTTGAGTAACTTCGTATTTTCCCATGTAGAAACTTCCCACTGTAACTTCGTGTACATCTTCATTATCCCATGCTAACGGATCGTAATTACGACCATTGATAGAATCAGATTGTGAACCCATCCAATAGGTGCCGCCCTCAACAAATACCACCTCGTAGGGATTTTTGACTTCTCTTTTTTTCTTACAAGATGTAACGGTGATTGTACATGCTGCAATTAAAACCACCACCACCATGGTCAAGTTTGATAAGTAATTTTTTTTCATGCTGTTATATTCTAATTAATTTAATTCCAAACACAATTTTTTCGCGGGCAAAAGTACATAAAAATATTGAACCTTATCTTCTTTTTTTTATTTTTTTTTAAAGATAATTCTTTCAAAGAAAAAAACATTTTAAATATGTGATTTTCAATATAATTATAACAATGTTTTTGAAGAAAAATCTTCCAAATATCGGTTTTTATTGTTCTGAAATATTATTTATTTTGTCAAAAAAATGCTTATAAATAGGGATTAGATTTTTTTTCAAACCCGATTTCAGTAAAAGGTCCATGACCGGGGATTACTTTTGTGTTGTCGGGTAATACAAACAATTTGGTTTGAATTTGTTGTTTTAAAATATCAAAGTTTCCGGTAGGAAGATCGCTTCTACCTACACTTTGTAAAAAC
Organism: Bacteroidales bacterium; assembly: GCA_028710155.1. GTDB lineage: Bacteria > Bacteroidota > Bacteroidia > Bacteroidales > WRLA01 > WRLA01. The sequence goes on from JAQUSR010000023.1 coordinate 18,618, forward strand.
AAAACATCGCCAACAATAACAAAATGGTCGGTCGAACTATAAAAACTCAGGCTGCCATCGGCATGGCCGGGCGTTTCAATTACTTGTAATGAAGAATTTCCGAAATGGATGATTTCTTGTTCTGATAAATATTTTTCTGCAGGAATGAGATCGTCTTCATTGATATGAAAAATTGTACTCCACATTTTTTTGTTTCCCCAAAAAATCTGTCCGGCTGCATGGGCTTCCGGAACAATTTGGTAGGTTTCTTTGACCCATTTATTGCCTAAAATATGGTCAATGTGGTAGTGTGTATTGAGCAAATGAACCGGTTTTAATCGATGTTCGGTAATAAATTCTTGTAATTCTTGTTGCTCGTTAGAAGTAGAGCAGCCCGGATCAATGATGACACATTCTTTAGTTTCATCATACAATACTAATGTATTGACAGAAAAAACATTAAAAACGAAAACTTTGATTTGAATCATAACAATAGTGGTATGTTATTCGAATGAAATAGTCAATTGCATAATCTTGGTATGGAGCGATTGAAGGCTCATTGAATAGATGTTATTCTCTTGATGGAGAATGTTCATTATTCCGTAGGTCATATTAAATTGTGTCGAAAATTTGAACCAATTGGTGTAAATATCAAAGCCAACACCGGCATCAAAAGCAACATCAAAAATGTTTAATTTGATCCGAAGCTCGTTCATATTGGCATCTTTTTTCTTGATCTGTGTCGCTAAATCGAGTTTAATGGAGGGACCGAAATAAATGTATGGACGAAAATTGTGAATGCGGTCACCTTTAAATTTTAGATGCAACGGTATATCAATAAATGTCGAGATGACATTTTTTCTTCGAGTAGTCATGAGCGTATCGCCTCTGCTATACGATTCAATTTGATAGTTCAGTGAACGCTCTCCAAATTGCAATCCGGGAACAAAACGTAAATCCAAATGATTGCTGAGCCGCAATTGTGAAACCATCCCAACTACAAATCCGGGTCCTCCTTTTCCTTCAATGTTTATGACACGTGCCGAATCGGCAAACATATCTAAAATTTGATCTCCGGAATAGGTAAAATTGGAAAAATTATTTCGAGGATTAACGGTAAAATAGGTGATATTAGCGCCTAAGTAAAAACCGAAATTATATTTTGCCAAATCAAAATTTGGAAGATTGGGTACTGTAGATGTCATGGGTTGGGCAAGAACCGTCTCCATACGAAGTAGCAATAATAGCCAAAACAACAATAATAATTTCTTTCTGCTGTATTTCATAACGTTTCAAGGAAACGAAAAAGATTTTTTTTTATTGCAACTATTTTATAATAAAAGACGAAGAGCTTCTTGAAATAATAACTCCTTATTAATTGGTACAACGCCGACTTGCTCGCAGACTAATCCGCCTGCTAAGTTGGATATTTGGGCAATTTGTTCTATTGGCATATTTAACGTCAGGCATAAGGAGGCAACACTGATGACAGTGTCTCCCGCTCCCGAAACATCGGCAATATGTCGTAAAAAAGCCGGAAATTGTTGTAAGACGCCATGTTCGTCAATGGCAATGCCGTGTTCAGACAAGGTTAACATCACCATTTCGGGATGAATTAATTGTTTGAGCTGAACAATAGCTTGTTGCAACGAGGAAATTTCAGTGGGTTGAATAGGAGAACCGATGCCTTCGCTCAACTCTTTGAGGTTGGGTTTGAATAATGTAACATTCTTATAATTCAAAAAGTTGCGTTTTTTGGGATCTACAGTGATGGGAATATGATTTTCGTGACCTATTCGGGTTACCTCTTCAATGATTTTGGGAGTGATAGAGCCTTTGTCGTAGTCTTGAAAAAGGATAATATCAATTTTT
>JAQUSR010000024.1 GCA_028710155.1 Bacteroidales bacterium
AAAATATGTTGTCGGTGGTGTTGATTACACCTTTACACCTATTATCAATGAATGGTTTAAACAACTACGACGATGCCTACCAATTTATGCTCGACCAAGCCGCCATTTTAGGATTGAAACCGATCAAATAATAAACGAAGTTGGTATTTTTTAGTTCAAAGAAGAGATTTAGTTGTTTTTAATTTGTTGAAAATATTTATAATAATGATCGATTTTTTTCTTTAAACCTTCATTGACTTGTTGATCTTGTAAAAAAAACGCTCTAAATTCAAAATTTATGTCAAAAATTAGTTGGAAACCCGGAACGATGATTTACCCCGTTCCGGCCGTTATGGTCAGTTGCGGTGCCACCAACGAAGAATTCAACATTCTTACTATCGGATGGACGGGAACAACTTGTACCAACCCTCCGTGTTGCTACATCGCAGTTCGTCCAGAACGCCATTCTTACGATATCATCAAACGTAACGGTTGTTTTGTCATCAATCTGACAACCAAAAAATTAGCTTATGCAACCGATTGGTGCGGTGTTAAATCGGGCAAAGATTTCAACAAATTCAAAGAGATGAATTTAACCGCAATTCCTGCCGAAAAGGTGTCGGCTCCCGTCATTGCCGAATCGCCGGTCAATATCGAATGCCGCGTAACCAACATCACCGAACAAGGATCTCACCACATCTTTTGGGCAGAAGTAGTGAATGTTCAGGTGGACGAAACATTGATTGATGCAACAAGCGGATTATTCGACATGGAAAAAGCAGGTTTGATTGCCTATTCTCACGGTAATTACTATGAAGTCGGGAAATGGCTTGGACGTTTCGGCTTTTCGGTGATGAAACCTAAAACCAAAAAACGATTAAACCAAAAAAAGGCAGATTCTTAATAAATCTGCCTTTTTTGGAAATATCAATGCTCTTTTTTCATCCCTTGAAATCGTTCATAGATCATCGAAAAAATTTGTTTTCCGACCGAAAAGCTATTCATCAAAACAGGTATTAATGTCAATGTTTTTACCGCCGATTTTGCCAAAGGAATATATTGTTTAAAAGGATTTTTGATGTATTCCCATTCCATACTCAAACGATCTTCCTGTTTTTGTTTTTTTCTATTTAATTGATTTTTGTGGAACTGAATACTTTCCAATGATTTTATTTTGTGATATTTAATCTTGCTCATCATTATCCTCCTCTCTTTTTTCTTCAAACAAAATTCCGGAAAGAACACCTATCAAAGGATTGAGAAATAGCTTTGTTCTCAAGCAATAAATCACAATTAAAAGCAGTAAAAAGAAACCACCAACAATTAGAAATCCCGGCAATAAACTACCGAAAAAATTTTCCATCCATACCACCAAAGCCAACGAAAAATAAGCTAATGCCGTTAATATCAAAACTAGAGCAATGAAAATCATTACAATCAAAGCCAAAATTTTTGACATTTTTTCTAATAATTCCAATTTCAAAAGATCGTATCGCGTTTTGAGATATTCCTTTGAATCCTTGATAAAATTTTGATATACATCATCTTGATTATGAAACATATTGTCCATTATACATTTTCTTTTGATGTTGATTTGTTTTTGTTATTCAGACCGTTCAACTCATCTTTCACCTTATCCACTAATCGATCCAATTCTTCTTGAGATAATTTCATACCTTTATCTTCCAAATGTTTCTTGATTTTTTCACGAATGTTTGTCCCTTCATCCGTCAAATACAATAAAGCGATAGCTGTTGCCGTCAACGCTCCGCCTAAAAAAGCGATTAAATGTGAACCTTTCATAATAGTTGATTAAAAAACGTGCAAATTTACATCTTTTTTTTTCGTGAACAATAAAAAACACATTTTATCGCTACATTACATTACTTTTGCAAAAATTTTTTTGATGAAACGTGAACTGATGATGACTCAAGATGGGTCGCATACAATATTTATTCCCGAGCTCAACGAACATTATCATAGTACTCATGGAGCCATTGCTGAAGCTCAACACGTCTTCATTCAAGCCGGATGTCAATATTTTGTTGATAAATATCATGATATCAATATTTTAGAAATTGGTTTCGGTACCGGTTTAAATGCTGTTTTAACCGAATTTTTCAGTCAACAACATCATTTTTCCATTCATTACACTGCTATTGAAGCATTTCCACTTGCTAATGAAATCCTCCAACAATTGAATTATTCGCAATTCGATAGCATTCATCATAACGTTTTTGACAAAATTCATCAAATAGCATGGAATGATGAATTTCAAGAAATCAGTCCAAATTTTTGGATGCAAAAACAGCACATTATGCTGGAAAATTATTCTCCTTTGTCCGACTATTTCGACCTTATCTATTTTGATGCCTTTGCTCCTGATATTCAACCAATATTATGGGAAAAATCCATCTTTGAAAAACTATTTCGTTGCTTAAAAAATGGAGGAATTTTAACTACTTATTCTGCAAAAGGAGAAGTTCGTCGCAATATGCAGTCAGTCGGTTTTTTGGTTGAACGATTACCCGGAGCTTTGGGAAAACGCGAAATGCTACGTGCCATTAAACCATAACCTATTTTTAAAAAACAATTGTAAACAACAAATATAAAATATTATATATGAAAGGTTTATACACAATTTTATTATTAATGTGTTCCAATATCTTTATGACCTTTGCTTGGTATGGACATCTTAAATTGAAAGAATTGCCGTCAACACAAAATTGGGGACTTTTTGCCATCATCGTAATCAGTTGGGCAATTGCCTTTTTTGAATACTGTTTTCAAGTGCCGGCAAATCGTATCGGTTTTTCTGGCAACGGCGGACCTTTTTCTTTAGTACAACTAAAAGTCATTCAAGAAGCAGTCAATTTGTGTATCTTTATGATTTTTGCCCTTTTATTTTTCAAAACTGAAACCTTTAAGATCAATCATTTAATCGGCTTTGGATTTTTGATTTTGGCTGTATATTTTATTTTCAAAAAATAGCGTAATGAATCATTTATTACAGAACTCAGCCCGTTATATTACCCGCATAGTCGATTTTTTTTATCCACCATTTAAGCGATGGATTCCATTACAAATGTTTCGTTATGCCGCCTGCGGTGGTGGTAATATGTTATTGGATTGGATTTTGTATTTTCTAGTATATAATTTTGTACTACAACACCGAATGTGGGATTTGGGTTTCGTTACCATGAGTTCACACATAGCCACTTTAGCCATTGTATTTCCTATTACTTTTCTCACCGGATTTTATTTGGCTAAATATGTCAGTTTCAGCGCCTCTCTACTACAAAGTAAAACGCAACTTTTTCGTTATGCATTAGTGGCTGCCATCAACCTTCTCATCAATTACTTAGGATTAAAATTTTTAGTGGAGATCTGCTGCATCTACCCTACTCCATCAAAAATCATCATCACTTTTATTTCTGTGATTTTCAGCTTTTTGTCACAAAAATATTTTTCTTTTAAATAGTCAATAATGTTTGAGCAAATGACCACAAATCAGAAAAAGAATAATCAATAAGCTCGTTATTGTCTCTACATTGATTTACATCATTTCCTAAAAAAATTGTAACCATTCCCAATCGCTTTCCAAACTGCATATCGCTGATTGAATCACCAACCATCACCGATTGTTTAAATTGCACCTCCGAAAATTCTTTTTTTGCTTTTAGTGCCATTCCGGGCGATGGTTTTCTCATGATATTATTGTCGGATTGCAGATAAGGAGCCACATATACTCGATCAATTCGCCCACCGACTTTTTCAATTTCTTCGACCATAAATTGATGAATATCATTCACCTGTTCCATCGACATTAATCCCTTTCCAACACCTTGCTGATTGGTTACCACAAAAATTCGATCAAAAAAATCGGAAAAAACCGCACACGATTCTCTTACGTTAGGTAAAAAAACAAACGCTTCACGATTTTTAACATAATCGTCAATTAAACGAACATTGATAACGCCATCGCGATCAAGAAACAAGCTCCAATTGCGATTTATTTTCTTCAATTTCGGATATAATGTGTTCAATGTTAAAACTTTTTAAAACAGATAATTCTTCCGGAGTATTTTGAAGAACATCAATATTAACAAAACGTTCATGAGATAACATTACTTGATATTCTTCTGTCTTAAAATACAATCCCAAAACATCATTTTCTAGCGACACCGCATCATCAAAAATGGAAGAAAGCAAAAAACTTCTGTTAATCATGTATATATCAGATAAATACAGATTTTTCTTAGAAAGAAATGTTTTAGGAATAATATTTCTAATGCGACCCGATATAGTCGAATCAATCACCCATTTTGAATTCATTGTTTCCAACGGACTAATGATGACACTCAACGGATAATTACCTTTGCAATGTTGGTGATAAAATTTCCCAATATTGGCACCTAACAAAATCGAGGCAGAAGCAACCAATACATTTTCGTTCTCAGTCAATAACAATCCCGCTTTAATAGCACCGACTGTTCCCTTTGAAGTGTCTGAAACCGTCCATGTCAATTTTACTTCTTGATATTTATTCCCGAAATATTTGACTGCAGAATGATTTTTTTCATTAGTCACCAAAACAATATGTTGAATACCAAACGATTGATAAAATTCTAATAAATATTCCAAAAATGGTTTGTTATCAAACAAAGTTAACACATTAGGCTGATTTTCTTTTCCGGAATAATTGCCCAACCACAAAATAGCTTCTCTTTTATTCATGTTTAAATAATTTATCTTCAATTAATTCACAAATAATATGTCCGACCAAAATGTGTGATTCCTGAATTCGCGGTGTATCGTTCGATGGAATATTGAGCAAAACATCTGATTTGGATGCCATTTTTCCACCATCTTTACCGGTGAAAGCAATCGTAAACATTCCCAAATCCTTAGCTTTTTCAAAAGCCTTCACCACATTTATTGAATTGCCCGATGTGGAGATACCTATTAAAACATCGCCATTTTTGCCACAACCTTCTACCATTCGAGCATAAATTGCATCGTAAGAATAATCGTTGGCAACGGCAGTAACGTAAGATGTATTGACATGTAAAGCTTCAGCTTGTAACGGTGGACGATCAAAATAGAATCTTCCTGAAAGCTCTGCTGCTAAATGTTGCGCATCGGCAGCGCTGCCGCCATTTCCACAAAAAAGCACTTTCCCTCCTTGTCGATACGTATTACAACATATTTCAACAGTTTTTTCAATTTTTTCCTGCAACTGATGATCTTTTAAAAGCAATTCTTTTACCAAAATTGACTCTTTAATCGCTTGTTCTATACGAGTTGTATTCATTTCTTATTGATTTAATTCATTAATTGCTGTCCAACAAAATGCTTCTGTTCCAATTTTTATTATTGATTCATCCACATCAAAAGTATCGGTATGCAATAAGGCTGTTATACCTTTTTCTTCATTTCTAGTACCTAAACGCAACATAGTAGCCGGAATTTTCTCGGAAAAATAAGAAAAATCGTCAGCTCCCATTCTCATGGGTGATTCAACCATACAATTTTCTCCGAAATAGTCTTCTAAATAGTGTTTACAACGTTGAGTTAAAGCTTTATCAGTGGTCAAAACAGGGTAACCAACCAAAATTTTTACTATGGCTTCACCACCGAATTTAGCAGCAATTTTTTGGGCTTTTTCGCGTATTTGACGATGAATTTCAAATCGCCACGATTCATCAAAGGTTCTAATGGTTCCTTCCATGGTTGCTATTTCCGGAACAACGTTCGTTTTTCCCAATGCTTCCATTTTCCCGAAAGTAACAATAGTTGGAATCTCTTCATTTTGAATGGTTTGAAAATCCAAAATCATTGTAGAAGCCATCACTATCGGATTGATAAATTGAGCAGGATAAGCACCGTGTCCGCCTTTCCCTTTTACCGTGATATAACATTCGTCTGCAGATGCCGACATATTCCCGCAACGATATCCGATTTTTCCAACCGGAATAGCCGGATCAACATGTTCTCCAATTATTGCATCGGGTAATCGATGTTGAAAGATGCCTTCTTGTAACATTCGTGCTGCTCCGCTGGGCATCTTTTCTTCTGATGGTTGAAAAATCAATTGAATTGTTCCTTCCCACTGATCTTTCAGTTGATTTAAAACCCATGCACTTGCCAATAAATTGGCAGTATGTACATCGTGTCCACATGCATGCATAACACCTTGATGAATTGATTGAAAAGTATTACCTGTTTTTTCAAGAATCGGTAATGCATCCATATCAGCACGTAGAGCCACCAATTTTTTATCGGGATTATTTCCTTCAATGGTTGCCACCCAACCTGTACTTGCCATCGAAACAACATTGTTGATTTGAAACGCATCTAATTGTTTTTTTACAAATTTTGCTGTTTCAAATTCTTTACCGGAAAGTTCGGCAATAGAATGCAAATATCGCCTCATGGCAACTGCTTCCAAAAAAAATTCAGCTGTTAAGGTTTTAACCTTTGTTTTCATGGTTGCAAAATTACTCTAATTCTTAAGATGGCAAAAAAAAACCCTTCTTAAAAGAAGAGTTTTTAATAATTATGATTTTTTTAATATTCCCATAAATCGAATTCAAACTCCATAATTTGTTGTTTGATTCTTTCCGATTCCAACAATGCATCAATACCATGTAAATAATCATTAATGTATCTATTGTCGTATTGATTCTCTTCTCTAATAATATATGAAGAAAAATAACGCATATTAAAAACCATATCATACGTCCAACGTTCTGCATCATTTTTAGGATTAAAACATTCATATTTACACAAATAGTAACGAAGTTGTGGAAAATAGATCCAAAAAATATCAGTAGCTGATGTAGATAACTCACCACCTTCCATAGTCTTAAAAAATTCAGGTTGGATTCCAATAATTCTTACATCAAGCAAGGAACGTTTTTTATCGATAAACCATTGTTCTTTTAAAACATAAGCAGTAATATTCTCGGATTTTACAGTTCTAACATCGCCTTCGCCAATATCGTATTTAATACGTTCGTCAACAGCAGACATTGACAAATAGGGATTTTTAAACAAATCGTCTTGAAAAGGAATTAATGCTCTAGCTCCTTCGAACTCTGTTCCTGTAAAGTCGGGTGGAGTAATACAATCATAACAATTTGGATCCGGTTCTGAACCACCGGTTAACGGTCTAACATCAGTAATGGCATCAATAATCACTTGCCAAAGACTTTTTCGATCGCCAATAGGTTCTAAAGGATAATATAACTTCAAGTTTTGTTTTTCCGTTAAAACAATTTTTCTCCATACAATTTTTGACCAAATCACATCAGATTCTCTTACGTTCGTGTAAGGAACGGGTGTTTTTATATCGCGTACATGATGCTTTTCATACGCATAAATGGTCTTAGGACTTTTCCATACAGTGGAGTCCACCAATAAAACATCTTGTGCCTGCATGACAAGTAATCCTGCCATTAATAAGACAAACATGAACTCTTTTTTCATCATTATTTTAACTTTAACAAAACCGAACAACATTAATATATTGAAATATTTAAACTATTTGCTTTTTGTTCTCCACCTGGTCCGATGGCTTTAATATTCATAATAGTTAATACCGAATTGGTAGGCATTTTTTCAATAAGGCTCAAAATATCACTTGGTATTGTAGCACCTTGAACCGTTTTTGAGTCGCTATAGCCACCTTTCTTTTGATAATAAACTTCAAAACTTTTTACAGTATAATTAATGCCTCCAAAAATGAAATCTTCTGGCATTTTAACCTCAATTGTTCCATTTTTAACAATAGCATTTTTACTTACTTTTTCACCGTCTTGTTTTCCTGCAATATATGCAGAAGGTTTTGGAAGTGGTTTAATTCTGAAAGATTTAGAAGTCATAGTACGAGATTTTCCGTTTTCCGTAACAACGGCATCAATAATCACTTCACCGGATGCTGCTGTAGGTTTCACATCCCATTTACCGGATCCTTTTTTCTGAATAGTTGCTGCACCTTTAATATTACAAGAAATTTGTTCAGCAGGTACACCGGGAACACTGATAGTGATAGGATTTTGTAAACCTTGATAAAATACATTTAATTGATCAGCAGAAATGGTAGCAGAAGCCTCTTGAACAAAAAATTCGCTTGCAAAAGGATAACTTTTAACATCACCGGCTGGTGTTTGAATTTTGATAACACCGGCATACGATTGACTACCATAAGAATAGCCACCTGTACCGATACGAAGAATACTTTTTCCGGCTTCTTGAATTTGTACTTGGTTGGCACCGGCTTCCATTCCTTCATTCCACTCTTTGGCACCCATTCTGTATAAGACATTAGGAGATTCCATTGAATCGTAAGCAATTACTAAAATTTCAGCTTCATATTCTTCACCTTTAAACACATTAGTCTTTTTGGGAATAACACGAGCTTCTACGGCATTAAATTTAAAATCTGTAGCACCGATATGTGATCTTAATTTAGAAATAATTTCAAATTCTGTATTTCTAACTTCTTGAATAAATCCGTTTAAAATAACAACATCTGCAGCTAATACAGACGATCCAAAATAATATTGAGCCCAAGATACATTTACTTTTTTCTCTTTACTATAATATTCTTTATCAGTATCAATACCAAATTTAACAGCTTCTACATCTTTGGGATCTAAAATACTACTAAAAGCACTTTTGTATGCAGCAAATTTTTCAATCATTACATCCGCTTCACCTTTTCCTTCAGCTGGAACAAGATAATTGACACAATTACTCATATCATCAATTTTCTTTAAAGAATCTAATGAAACATTTCTCAATTTTTCTTGATCCACTTGTCCATTAGTCATAAAAGCTTCGTCTTGACCACAACCTTTTTCAATTAATGTAGAACGAACATCTATTAGATAGTTGACTAAATCATCAGAAAGTTGACGTATTTGTTTAGCTTTTTGGTAGTATTGAACGGTACTTGCAGAGTCGTTAACCATTTGTGCTTCAAAAGCATTATAAGTATCGTTCAATTTTTTTTCAAAATTACTATTAGTTTCTACGGTTGTAGAATTAACAATTTTAAATGCCTCCAAAATCTCAGCAGAAACATTCAATGCAAGCATGGCAGTGTAGACGAGGTACATCATACCAATCATCTTCTGCCGTGGGGTTTCTTTTACACCTGACATTCTTTACTTATTATTTGTTAATGAATAAAAATTGTAATTAAGGTGTTATGCTTGCTTAACATTCATGGCTGAAAGCATATTTCCGTAAATATTATTTAATGCAGCCAAATTGTTAGTCAAAACTTTTGTTTGTTGTTGATATAATGCAGCTTGTTCACTACCTGCTTTCATTTGTTTCATAAATTCTTCCATCGAAGATTGCAATTTTTTAGAAATCTCGGCGGATGTTTCTACCGATTTTACCACATTTTGATTACTTTGTTTCAAAGATGCACTAAATTCTGTTTCAACAATATTGGCAGTTTTTTCGATAGTATTTCCAAATGAATTGATATGAGAAGATGCTTTTTTCAAATTGTTAGAAAATTCTTCATTAGCTGCTACACCTGAAGAGAGTGATGCCATTTGGTTAGCATTTTCGCCCAATTTTTTCATCCCTTCTCCTAAATTTTTAATAAGTACATTATCAATTCCAGATTCTGCAAACATTTTGTTCAATGCATCTACTGGAGTTGTTTCAGCAGCAGGACGATTATCGTTTTTTTTCTTTTCTTTTTTCTCAGTTTGTTCGCCATGGCCTTCATACATAAATGCAAGTTCAGGATAAACAATACTCCAATCTACTTCAACATGAGGTGGTTCAAAAGCAGAGAAGAAAAAGATGATTGATTCGGTAAACATACCGATCATAAGCATCAAATTTGCACCCGGCCAGTGTAAAATTTTGAATAAAGCACCTACAATTACGATGGCAGCACCCCATCCATACAATTTTGCCATAAAATTTTTCCAACCTCTTGAGGTTACAATACGTTGAACTGAAAAACCCATTTTTTAAAAAATTTTTAATTATTAATTTGAATTTATTTGTCGTCAAAAAAAAATTATTTGTAAATATGAGAAGAAGCTGAAGGTGAATCACTCATCTGTCTTCCTAAATAGGATTGAACATTTCTAAATCCGGTATAGCAATTTGAGCTATCTTGATACTCATAATTTCTGGTACTTACTTGCAAATAATAGGCAATATCTTTCCAAGAACCGCCTCTAACCACTTTTCTTTTCAATACAGGATTATCGGTAGTTGCTGCATTATAATAGAAGGATGGGTTGAGATCCCATGAATAGTAAAAAGAGGCTTCATTGTAAGCATCGTCAGTCCATTCGGCTACATTGCCCGACATATCGAATAGTCCCCAATCGTTTTCTTGAAAATGTCCGACGATTAAAGTCGTATTACCTCCATCGGCAGCATAATTACCTCTATTGGGTTTAAAGTTGGCTAGTATACAACCGCTTTTATTACGCAAATAGGGACCGCCCCAAGGATACGGACTTAATTCCAAGCCGCCGCGAGCTGCCCATTCCCATTCTGTTTCTGTGGGCAAACGAAATTCGTTTACCATAGGTTCTCCCATCGACTGCATATAGGATTTCATCATTTGTGAACGCCAAACGCTAAAAGCTTTTGCTTGATTCCAATTTACACCGACAATCGGATAATTATCATAAGCGGGGTGCCAGAAATAGCTTTTGGTTAACGGTTCATTATAACTATAGGTATAATCATATATCCAACATAAGGTATCAGGATAAATAGGTGTCATTTTTTTGTAAACGAAGGCACTTCTGTCTGTAATTCCATTAGAATAACTTCCCCATTCCAAACCGCCACCATCTTCTATATCTATAATTGAAATTGATTCCATTCTTGCACTATCATATTGAAAACGATTTTGGGCTTTAGAAGCTTTTTTCAAATCTATTTCCCAATATTGATATACAAATAATCGCGTATCCAACTCTCTTTGACGGAAAAATCTTTCTCTTTCAGACAAAAACATTTTTTCTAAAGGATTTTTATTTCCTTCTTTATCAATAGCATCCCAACTAATGGATTTTTTCCAATCTATGAGATAAATGGGTTCTTCTCCGTTAGGATTGGCATTAATGGGAGCTCCCTCTTGTTTATCCCATAAATAATGGCATAATTTTTCATCTCCTTTATTAGTTTCAGCCAAAATAGTATGAGCTAAAGAATCGCGTACCCAATTGACAAATTGACGATATTCGTTATTGGTTATTTCCGATTGATCCATAAAGAAAGAACTCACTGAAACCGTTTTAGGATGATGCACTTGAGAATACGGTACATCTTGGTCACTTGCCCCCATGGTATAGCTTCCCAATGGAATAAAAGACATACCGAAAGGGATTCTTTCATGAAATTTTGGCCTTCCTTGAACGCCAATTAGCTCTCCGTTACCAGAATTTTTACATCCTGAAAACACAGCTAAAACAGTGATTATCAAAAGAAACTTTTTCATATTTTGCTTTAAAAAAGAATGTACAAAGGTAATATATTTTTATAAATACCTAATATTTCTATAACTTTTTGTTGTTTTTTCTAAATTGAGCTGTATAACATATCTTAAAGTGATTTCGTGAGAGCCTCCTAATCGTATGGAGGAAGTGGTAATATCGTATGAATATCCTATACTTAAATCTTTTATATTACAACCAATCATAGCTTTAATAGCATCATTAATTCTGTAACCAACGCCGGCCCATACTCGTTTATTGTATTTGACTAAAAAATCAACATCTAATTGGTAAGCTGTTTTAGAATACGAAACCAACAACGAAGGTTGAATCTGCCAGCGCGGTCGATATTTTAAAGTATAACAATAACCTCCTGATAAATAAAGTTGTAAAGCATCCTTGTAAATTATTTGATCAGAACGATAATAATAATCGGAATTCAACAATTGAATAGCCGATAAACCGATAAATAATTTGTCAGAATATGTATAATAAAAACCTAAGCCTGCATCAAAAGTCATGGCAGTAATATCATCTTTAGTTACTGCATTTAATAATGGATCGGATGAATCATCCGGATTCAATTTTTCGAATTTGATAGATTGATTATTCAGCCCTAACATCACCCCCATATACAATGTACTTTTTTTTAATTTTAAATGATAAGAATAATCTAATCGAACCGTATTATTGACTAATGGTGAAATATCATCTTTTGAAAAAATCAACCCCAAACCTCCTTTCATAGCCGGAATATTTGCATCAACAGCTGCATAAAAAGAGGTAGGAGCAATATTTTTATTCTCGGCATCTTTAAAACCCGTCCACTGACTTCGAAACGCACCCGATGCGCTTATCCCTTTATAAAGCCCCGTTGCAGCCGGATTAAAGAACATTGGAGCCTGCATATATTGCGACATCCGCCAATCTTGTTGTCCCATCAAAGAAATTGTAAATACAAGATTTACAATAACATATAATAAAATTATTTTTTTTCGTATCATTAATATCTTATTCCGAAAAAGCGTGCAAATTTAATACAAATAATAGATTTTTGTACTTTTGACTTTTTCTTAGTTTTAACGCAAAAAAAACAAAATATTTTATCGGCTTAAAATATCCGATAAAATTTTTCCGTCAAAATTTCCGGAACTCATCATCAAAAAGCTTTTGTCTTTAGGATTAATTTCTTTTAAAGTTTGCCACAATTGATCAGAATCGGTAAAAACGGTAACATTATTTGTTCCAAAACCTTGTAAAACTTGTTCTTTCGTGATTTCTTGTAATCTTTTCAATGCGATGGCATGAGGGTTAAAAAAGACGAATGCAACATCTGCCATTTTCATAGAATCTTTATATTGCGACAAAAAGGCTTGACTTAAACTACTGTAAGTGTGCAACTCCATACATGCAATCAATTTTCTTTCCGGAAATTGTTCTTTTACAGCCTGAATCGTTGCTTTTAATTTGGAGGGAGAATGGGCAAAATCTTTAAACATAATGGTTTGTTCATCTTTAAAGACTGTTTCCAATCGATTGGCTGCCCCTTGGAAAGAGGAAATTGCTTGATAAAATCGATTATCGTCAATGCCATACGCATTGCAAACATTTTTTGCTCCTTCGATATTCATTAAATTATGGATGCCAAAAACTGATAGTGGAATCTCTTGCTGATTATATAATATTAAAGTATTTCCGTCTTTAATTCTGTGATCAGGAATACCATATGGGATTTTTTGAATATCGGATCGCGATTTTTCGGCAACTTTACAAACTTCTTTATCTTCTTGACAATAGATCAATTTTCCGTTTGGTTCGATTAAATCAACAAAAATTTTGAATTGTTCGACATATTTTTCAAAAGTCGGAAAAACATTGATATGATCCCAAGCAATGCCGCTTAAAAGGGCAATATCAGGTCGATATAAATGAAATTTTGGTCGTGGATCCAATGCCGAAGTTAAATATTCATCGCCTTCAAAAACCATCACAGGTGCATCCGAGATTTTCACCATCACGTCAAAATCTTTCAATTTGGCACCGACCATATAATCGGTTTCTATACCCAATTGTTTGAAAACGTGCAAAATCATTGCTGTAATCGTTGTTTTTCCATGACTTCCGCCTATCACAATACGGGTTTTGTGTTTAGAAACTTCGTAAAGATATTCTGGATATGAATATATTTTCAATCCCATCTTTTTTGCTTGTTGCAATTCGGGATTATCTTCTTTAGCGTGCATTCCAAGAATCACAGCATCAATATTTTGTGATAATTTTTCAGGATGCCAACCTTCTGTTTCGGGCAAAAGTCCATAGTGAGCCAATCGACTTTTAGAAGGTTCAAAAATTTCATCATCAGATCCGGTTACATGATGTCCTTTTTTGTGAAGCGCAATGGCAAGATTGTGCATAGCGGCTCCTCCGATGGCAATAAAATGAATGTTCATTTTTTTTAAGATTAAAGGATTAAGGGATGAATGGATAAAGGGATGAATAAATTAAGAGATTTTAAGATTAAACACGACTATTTTTAAGTCTTTTAGTGAGTTCCATGGAAAATACGAAATCGTTCAATTCTTGATTATCGGTGGTCATTACTTCTTCTTTGGTTCCTTTCCACCATAATTTTCCTTGATAGATGAAAGAAATGGTATCTCCGATATTCAAAACGGAATTCATATCGTGTGTATTAATAATTGTTGTGATGTGATATTCTTGCGTGATTTCTTGAATCAATTCGTCGATTAAACCGGCGGTTCGAGGATCTAGTCCAGAATTGGGTTCATCGCAAAATAAATAATTGGGATTCAGAGCAATGGCACGAGCAATAGCCACACGTTTGGTCATACCTCCACTCAATTCGGAAGGCATCAACAAATGGGCATTTTCGAGATTGACTCGTTGCAGACAAAAATCAACTCGTTCCATTTTTTCTTCGATGGTTTGTTCGGTCAACATGTTGAGTGGAAACATAATATTATCGCGAACATTCATCGAATCGAACAAAGCTCCTCCTTGAAAAAGCATTCCTATCTCGTGTCGAATCAATCGTTTATCTTTAATGGTCATGGATGAAAAGAGTCGTCCGTCATATTCAATTTCACCGGAATCGATGTCGTGTAATCCAACTAGACTTTTCATCAAAACGGTTTTTCCTGATCCGCTTTGGCCGATGATTAAATTGGTTTTTCCTGCCTCAAAAGTGCATGAAATATCGTTCAAAACGTGATGGTCGCCAAAAGTTTTTTGTAAATGTCGTGCTTCAATCATACCAACATTAATTGAGTGAGTACCAAATTAATAACAATAATTGCAATGCTGGAATTGACCACAGCTTTTGTGCTTGCCTGCCCTACTTCCAAAGCCCCGCCTCGTGTATTATATCCAAAAAATCCGCTGATGGTTGTAATTAAGAAGGCAAAAACGATGGTTTTAACCATCATATAAGTTAAAGTAAAGGGGCGAAAATCCAACATCAATCCTTCCACATAATCTTGTAAAGGAATGATTTGTGAGAAAGCCACGACAAAATAGCCACTAATTAAAGAGACACCAGCCCCCAAAACAATTAAAACCGGAAAGAAAAACATAGCTGCTAAAATTTTCGGCAGCATCAAATAGGCGGCTGAGTTAATGCCCATCAATTCCAACGCATCAACTTGTTCGGTAACTTTCATGGTACCAATTTCGGATGCGATTAAACTACCGACTTTTCCGGCTAAAATGAGGCAAAGCATGGTGGGAGCAAATTCTAAAATAATGATTTGACGGGTTACAAAACCTACCATAATTTTCGGAGTTAATGGTCCATCAACATTAAAAGAAGTTTGTATCACAGAAACGCCTCCAATGAATGCCGATATGATTAAAATTATCGGTAACGATTGTACACCCAATATATACAATTCATTAATCATTCGATTTCGAAAGATCCTTTTCTGTCCCGGATTCGAAAAAAAACGCCGCAACATTTGCATATAAAGACCAATTCCACGAATCAATTTCATCCTTTTGAATTTTGGATGCGAAGGTAATATTTTTAGAAAAAATACAGCCTTTTTTCATTGTGATTTTTCCATAAAAGATATATCAAAAAAAAATACCTTTGCAGTTCTTAAAAAAAGGATAAAAATTATGGATGTTTCAGATGTAAAACGTCGATTTGAAATCATTGGAAATTCGCCCTTATTAGACCATGCCATCAAGGTTGCCATTCAAGTAGCCCCTACCGATTTAACGGTGTTAATCAGTGGAGAAAGCGGTGTCGGTAAAGAAGTTTTTCCAAAAATCATTCATAGTTTAAGTGCCAGAAAACACGGACAATATACTGCTGTCAACTGTGGAGCTATTCCAGAAGGCACAATTGATTCGGAGCTTTTTGGTCATGAAAAAGGTTCTTTTACCGGAGCCACAGAGATGCGAAAAGGATACTTTGAAGTAGCATCGGGTGGTACCATTTTTTTGGACGAAGTGGCAGAGTTGCCTCTTTCAACTCAAGTTCGATTGTTGCGTGTTTTGGAGTCGGGAGAGTTTATGAAAGTCGGTTCATCGAAGACACAAAAAACAGATGTTCGCGTGGTTGCAGCCTCCAATGTTAATATTCCTGAAGCCATTCAGCGAGGCAGATTTCGTGAAGATTTATATTACCGTTTAAATACCGTTCCCATCCATGTGCCGGCGTTGCGCGACAGAAAAGACGATATTTATTTGTTATTTAGAAAATTCGCTTACGATTTTGCAGAACGTTACAAAATGCCGGCCATTTCGTTAGATGATGATGCTCAGGAAGTTTTAACAAATTATCGATGGAATGGTAATGTTCGTCAATTGAAAAATATTACAGAACAAATTTCCATTATAGAGCAAAATCGCGAAATTGACAGCACTACATTATTACGCTATTTGCCCGAAAATACAGAGATCGGATTGCCTGTTTTATTTCATGGGAACACGCAAGATTCAGCTATTTCGGAGCGAGATTTATTGTACAAAGTTTTGTTTGAGATGCGACAAGATATTTCTGATTTAAAACGGGTCATTGCCGACTTGACAAGCGGAACAGAAATTCATGTCAATCATCCGACACAAAATGTTTTACCGCATACTATCGACGATCCGTCATATCCTTTAGTTCAACAAGATGTATATATTTCGACTCCAGAAACGCCTATCAATCATGAGGATGTACCAGAATCCACTGTCATTGAAGAATCTTTTTCCATAAAAAAAAAGGAACAAGAACTTATTGAGCAGGCATTGAATAAACACAAAGGAAGACGTAAAGCTGCAGCCGACGAGTTAGGACTTTCTGAACGAACCCTTTATCGGAAAATTAAAGAATACGGATTGGATCAATAAACAATTATTTGGAAAAAATTTTACGATTTAATGATGGAAAACATCAATTTTGAAGATATTAGACCTTTTAATGATACCGAAGTACACGATGTACTTCAAAACATTATCAATAGTGAATATTTTTCCAATGCCGTCCGTTTTGCTTTTCCCAACATCAGCCCAGCTACAGCATCCAATAAGCTACTAAATATCAAAACAATAAAAGAGTTTCAAATAGACATAATGAGTCGATTGATGCTAAAAAAAATTAAAGAAACCTCATCAGCACTCACCTTCTCCGGTTTTGAAAAACTAACTCGTCAACAGCCCAATTTATTCATTGCCAACCATCGCGATATTGTATTAGATTCAGCAATTTTACAAATACTTTTAAACCATCACGATTTAGAAACTTCTGCAATAGCCATTGGAAGTAATTTGATGAAATATCCGTTTATCGATATTGTTCGTTTAAACAAAATGTTCAAAATTGAAAGAAGTGGAAAATCGCGAGAATTGCTGCACACGCTACAACGCACTTCACAATATATGCGATATATTTTATCGCAACAAAACACCTCAATTTGGCTTGCTCAACGCAACGGACGCAGCAAAGACGGAAACGACCACACTGATACCGCCGTTCTGAAAATGATTACTGCCGGCAGCGATAAATCTTTCGTTGACAACTTAAATGAAATGAATATTACCCCTTTATCCATTTCATACGAATATGAATCATGCGATTTTATGCGAACACGCGAAATCTATATTTCACGACGACAAGAATATGTCAAAACAGAAATCGAAGATTTTGAAAGCATCTATCAAGGCATCGTTCAATGGAAGGGAAATATTCATTTATCCGTTTGCGACAGCATCACTTTAAACGAACTCAATAGCTGCAATGACTTGCCGGAACGCAACGACAAATTCAGACGATTGGCTCACATCATTGACCGCAAAATTTTTCAAAATTACCATCTTTGGAAAACCAATTATATTGCTTTTGATATTTTGCACTCAACCGATGATTATCAAAAGTTTTATACTGAATCAGACCGACAAGAATTTTTGGAATATGCCCACAACGGTTTGCAAAAAATTGAAGGCGACCAACAAGAGCTTTTGAATATTTTTCTTGAAATCTATTCCAATCCCGTAAAAAATGCTCTGCTGTAACCCTTTGATTCATTAGTAAATATTGCTGTCCGATAAACATCTTCGAGTAAAAAATTTTGGCTGAATTTAAAAATTCAGCCTTTTTAATTTCCTTTGTGTTGCAATACATAAAATGGAAATAAGATGGACAAAAGTACACATTTTACCGGACAGCCGAGTAAAGAGAGAGGAAAAGAATTGGGAAAGAGCGCTTTATATGATGGATTCTATCACCATAAGTTTGTTTGACAAAATTCTAAAGGGTGTTGACAGACTTCCCGAGTCAGGAAAGAAGAAATGAAAGTTTACACGGTTATGAAGTATCAATAACCCACCCTCATATTTGACAATGATCATCTTTTGCGGTTGAAAGTGTGAATACAATGAAACAAGATGACCTATTGTTGGTTTTGTTGCCGCTATGTCAACGATAAGTTTCTCAGTCAAAAAGAAAAGGTTTCTGTAGGTTATCGAAAGCAGTTTAGAGAATAGCCGTACAAATATCTTACTCCTGACTTCGGCAATGCGTTACGCAAAGTTACCTAATTATATATGCTAACATATTGATTTTCAATTTATTCTATGTGATGGCAAAAAAAGTGATGAAGTCAGGAGAGTCCACATTATTTAATTTTAGTCCAATACATACTTTTTCCCAACATAGGAACACCGATAAACCCCCTGACTTTTAATTTTTTATCATTTTCAAATTTCAGGTAACAATCATAAACTTTTCCATGAATCGGATCATAGATGGTACCGCCTCGCCACTCATTTTTTTTACTATCGTACTTAAAATTTTTCAGCAATACGGTATTGTTAATATCCAATTTGGGTTTCCCATTTGCGAGATTCGGATTTTTTAGCCATATAAATTTCCCTTGATATGTTCCATTTTCTGTCTTGTATATTTTCACATGTGACTCTTCTTTGGTATCAACTTCAATGACAGAATAGATACCCAAAATTTTATCACCTGCGTCTTGAGCCATCGTCCAATTAGCAAGGCATAAAATAAATATCAACAAGCCAACATTTTTATTCATAAAATTCAAATTTATTATATTAATAGCGAACCCAATCAATGAACATTATTCATATAAATCTAATTACTAAATAATTGTAAGTACTTTAATGATTTAATTTTGTAATTAATACAGCTTTCTATATATTGATTTTTTGTAGATTGAAGTGTAGTTTGTGCTTCTAATAAGTCACTAATGGTATTCATGCTACACAAATAGTAGTTATTGACAATACGATAATTTTCTGTCGATTCCACAATGGCTTTTTCCCAATAGTGCATTTCTTCATAAGCTTCGGTTATTTCATTGATAAACTGTTGTGTCTGCAAATCAAGTTTTTGAGCAACATCTTGTCGCGTTTTTTCGGCAACTTCAAGGTCGATTTTTTGCTTTTTATAGTTATGACTCGTTTTCCACCAATCGGAGATAGGAATAGAAAGAGAGGCGACAAGAGCCATATTGTTGTTATGAGATTCATTCAAATTATAGTATAAATAAGCAGCACCTACGGCAATTTGAGGCATACTTTCACCTAACGTCATTTTTTGCTGATATTTTTTAGCTTGTACATTCAAATCCAGCAATTTGTATTCCGGTAATGATGTAACATCAGGTGCAATTGACATATTTTGCAGAGTGATTTCGTTAGTATTCAATGTATCCAAGAGAATAATATCCTCATGATTGTCAATTCCGATGAATTGGCAAAGAAGCTGTTTGGAAATATTCATTCCATTTTCCAACTTCTTTCGATTTAATCGTAGCTCATCTCGTTTTAGTTTTACTTTCATCTTATCGTTTTGCAATGCCAAGTCATTTTGTATAGCTCCTTCTACTTGATAGTAAATAGTATCCAACAGATTCTCACTTTGTTGTAGCATTTTCAGCTTTTCTTGTAACGAAATAATATTCCAATAATATGTTTCAATAGTAAGCATAACTTCTTTTTCAGCCATTTGATATTGATAATTAGCTGATGTTACACCTAATTTTGCTAATTTATTGCCGTTTACAATTCGACCTCCGGCAAATAGCGGTTGCATTAACAAAACGTCGCCTAATAACCCTTTCTTCATCATCTGTATCGAGAAATCGAAATTTGAAGCATCTAATAAAGCACCATATTGATTATAGAAATCTAATAACGCTAAAGCTGCTTCCGGTGATGAAGGATT
>JAQUSR010000025.1 GCA_028710155.1 Bacteroidales bacterium
ACGTTTGGCATCAGTACCCCACTCACCACTGTAAACGGCGTTCAACAATTCTTGGTCGGTCAATTTTTCGCCTGCAATGTTGATGATGCGAAACCAATTGAGCTGCTCTTCGGGCGTACCTTCGCACACATAAATTTGTAATTCGTAATCAAGTATACGCTTTTTTTGTTCGAGCGAAAGATTATCAAAACCGCGTAAATTGTTGTCAAAAATCATCATAAATTCGCCCGCCACAAAACTACAAAAGCTAATGGTGCGCTGTTGTCCGTCCATCAATTCATAAGTGTCGTCGGCATTGCGCACCCAATACATCACGTTGAGCGGAAAACCTTTCCAAATGGTGTCCATTACTGCGTTGCGCTGTTTCTCGTTGTACACAAATTCGCGCTGATATTTAGGGCGAATATTTAGTTTGCCACCAAAGCCCACAACACCTTCTTCGTCGCTATTGGTGTAACCTTCAATTATTTCACCGATGGTGTGTTGTTGTAATTCTATTTTCATAATTATATCTTTATATTTCTGATTAATATGCGGGCGTACTTTGCTTTTCCATTTATTGAACCATCAGCATCCTTAATTAAAGCGTAATTTTTATTTTTTAAACGTTCAATTGTTGTAAAATCTCGTGGATCCAAAATTTCAAATTGTTCAGGATTATATTTATCTAAAAAAGTAATCGGCACACCCATTACACCGGTGTAATTCATTGGAATATCGGCAGTTTTGTCAACGTTTATCGCATCGTAATTGTCGTATTTCGGGTATTCTTCGGGAGTATATCTTTTGAACAAATCTAAATCTTCGTGACGTTTAGAATGGTCAAGGTTAGTAAACCAATGACAATTTCTAAATTTAACTAAACCTGTTTCGGCATTGTAAACTCCATCGGCATAATTATTTTCATATTTTGGAATGGCAAAAAAGGCATTTCCTGCTTGAAATCCAAATCCTAACCATATTTTATTCTCTTTAATCAGTTTAAAAATCTCCTTATAAGTAATTGCATTCTGACTTCCAATAATCAAAAATTTCTTCTCATACTGAATCAGTTGTGCCACATATTCACGAAAAAGCGAGAACGGCGGATTGGTTACCACGATATCGGCTTCGTTCAAAAGTTCTACACATTCAGCACTGCGAAAATCGCCGTTACCTTCAAGGCGCGTAAGTACGTTTTTGTCGTCTTTGAGCAGTATTTCCACATCCAACAAATCCACTGCACCATCGTTATTGAGGTCGTGTACTTCGGTAATGATGATTTTGTGCGGGACGCGTGTTTTGCTTTGTTCCGATGTCTTTTTTTCGTCGTCGAAAATCGATAACTGTTTATCTGCGATTGGAGAGCCCGCATAGCAGGTGGCAATTAGTTTTTTCAATCCCAATGCGTTAAAATTAAGGGCAAAATATTTAAAGAAATTGCTTTCGTAAGGGTCATCGCAATTGCAAAGTATGGTTTTGTCACGAAAATGCTCTTTGTAGTGTCTCATTTCGTTGGCAATGTCGCCCAATTGCGTGTAAAATTCATCTTTTTTGGCACGATTGGCATCGTGCAGATTTTTATTCCCGGCCATGATTGATAGTTTTTGGGCAATGCTATCAATCATCGCAAACGCAATAAAAAAGGTGCTTTCCTTATTGCGTTGCCAAGGCTGCCCACGATAGGAACCTTTCCCGATAATAAGTACTCACACCCGTTGGGGTATGAGCATTTGTATTATATCATCGGAAAAGATTAACCAAATTGGCAAACCTTTCACTAATTATTTCTGTGTTTTATTCCAAAAGTTTCGTGGGCTTCGGCGAACGCGAAATAATAGCTAATGCTTTAATTTATAATATGTTTTATTCTACTATTTTATTCCATTCAAAATGATTTAAGATTGAAGGCTGCAAAGATATATAGAATTTTAATAAGTGTCTATCTTTTTTAATGATAGCTAAATCCTATTCAATCGGTAAGAGCCAATCGATGATGTTTATTTTTTGTATGCCGTCAATGATAGTATTGTCAAAATCAAGCGTAAGTAAATATTTTGGAAAAGCATCTTTGATGTTCAATAATGACGAAATTTCACGTTTTAGTGTATTTTCGTCATTAACGGTGTAAGCCACTTGATAATATTCTCGTTGTCCGTTGTATTTCTGCACTACAAAATCCACTTCGCCGTGTGTCGATTTTCCGGCATAGACCTCTCCTCCACGCCGCAACAATTCAAAATAGATTACATTTTCAAGTTTGTGCCCTAAATCGCTATTCGGATGGTTGGTTTGTAGAATGGTTTTTAATCCCAAATCGACAACATAATATTTATAATTACTTGACAATAAACGTTTTCCTTTTATATTATAAAGTTTAACGGGATAAATCAAATATGATTCCGTCAAAAATTGCAGCAATTTCTGTACAGTATTGTGAGAAATCGTTTCGGAGGTTGTTTTACTGAGTTCATCGGCAATATTGTTGGGAGAAATCACACTTCCGATACTATCGAACAGAAAATTGATAATGCGTTGCAGATTATCGAACTTACGCATTTTATGACGTTTTACGATATCTTTTACCACAATAGTTTCATATAAGGTACGAAGATATACATTGACCATTTCGGGAGCCGATTTTGCCAAATTTACCGCTTCCGGAAAACAAGAAGTGTTCATATATTGGCGAAACAACCGATCTGTGTTTTGATTGTTCGAAGAAGACGAAACATATTCTGCAAAGGAGAACGGTTGCAGATGAATAGCGACATATCGCCCCGAGAGTAAAGTCGCCAATTCGCTCGACAGAAGATAGGCATTTGACCCCGTAATGTACAAATCGACATCTTTATTGACAAAAAGTGCATCGACCAACTTCTCAAAATGGGGAACAAGTTGCACCTCGTCAAGAAAAACATAATTCAGCTCATTTTTAACCAACTGATTATCTATCGCATCATAAATTGCCATCCAATCAGCATATTGACTGTTTTCACGTTCCTCAAAATTGAGCGACACAATTCGGTTGTCGGGAACATCGGTTTGTAGAAGCTGTTGTTGAAAAGCTTGCATCAAAGTCGATTTTCCGCAACGGCGTATGCCGGTTATCACCTTAATCAGGTTTTGACCGCGCAAAGCTGATAACTGTTTCAAGTATCCAATTCTTTCTACCATTGATAACTTATTTGTTGCATCGGCAAAAGTACACAAAATCATAATTAATAATGACGAAATTTGCAAAAAACATCAATTTTCGTCAATAACTATTATTTTCGTTTTTTTTGTTCATTGCTAATATACAAAATTGTTCATCGCAAAAGCACAATTTATTGTTGCTTGAAATACCTCCGAGAAAACCAATTTTGATGGATTGCCATAAAAAAAGAGACTGCCTAAAAAAAGCAGTCTCTTTTATATCAATCCATTACCATGGTTATTTCAGCCAACGATCTAACCAACCGGCGAAGGTGCGTTGCCACAAAATTCCGTTTTGCGGACTTAACACCCAGTGATTTTCGTCAGGAAAAACGAGCAATTCTGCCGGAATGCCTTGCATCACAGCCGCATCAAAAGCAGCCATGCCTTGCGAAGCCAAAATGCGGTAGTCTTTTTCGCCATGGATGCACAAAATAGGCGTATCCCATTGATCAACAAACTTATGCGGAGAGTTGGAGAATGTGCGTTGTGCTGTGGCGTTGCTTTTATCCCAATAATTGCCACCCATATCCCAATTGGCAAACCATTTCTCTTCGGTTTCTAAATATTGTTGTTCTAAATTGAAAATTCCGTCGTGAGCAATAAAGGCTTTAAAACGTTTATCGTGATGACCTGCAATCCAATAAACCGAAAAACCGCCGTAACTGGCACCAACGCAACCTAAACGATTTTCATCGATAAAAGGTTCTGTTTTTAAAGCATCGATCGCAGAAAAGTAGTCTTTCATATTTTGCCCGCCGTAGTCACCGCTGATTTGCTCCAACCACTCTTGTCCAAACCCCGGTAATCCGCGGCGATTGGGTGCAACGATGATATAATCGTTGGCTGCCATAATTTGGAAATTCCAACGATACGACCAAAATTGACTGACTGTGCTTTGCGGACCGCCTTCGCAATAAAGAATGGCGGGATATTTTTTGGTAGAATCAAATTTAGGCGGATAAATGACCCATGTGAGCATTTTTTGGTTGTCGGTGGTGGTTATCCAACGTTTTTCAACTTTTCCCATTTCAATTTGATCGAGCAAATGTTTGTTTTCAAACGAAATTTGTGTCTCTTCGCCCGTTTCGGCGTTGATGGCAAACAACTCGTTCGGACTGCTCATCGAATGTCTCATACCTACTAAACCCGTTTTAGTGGCTGCCACCCATTCATAGTCGTGCGTGCCTTCGGTGATTTTTCGGATGTTTTTGTTCATATCTACCGTCCAAATGTCTGTTTCTGCCTCTTTGCAAGCGATAAACCAAAATCCGCTTCCATCGGCTTTCCATTGATAAAAGTCGGTGTTGTAGTCGAAATCAGCGGTAAGATAATTTTTGTTGTCGCCATTAACATCAGCCACAAAGAACCGTTTTTTGTCCGATTCATAGCCATCGCGTTCCATACTAACCCAAGCAATTTTTGTTCCGTCGGGCGAAAATTGCGGCATCAAATCGTAGCCCATCATGCCTTGTGTGAGGTTGAATGTTTTTTTGGTGTCGAGGTTGTAAAGATAGATATCTGAATTGGTAGAAACGGCATATTCCAATCCGATTTTCTTTTTGCAGGCGTAGGCAATAGTTTTTCCGTCCGGACTCCAAGCCAAATCTTCAATTCCGTTGAACGGTTTCATGGGGCATTCGTATTGTCTACCTTCCAAAATATCAAAATTGTTGCTCAATATTTTACCATCAAAATCGGCAACAAACGGATGCGGAACAGTGGTCACCCATTCGTCCCAATGTTTATACATCAAATCGTGAACGACTATTCCGGTAGCTTTCGGTAAATCTTCGTAAGGCTCGCAAGTGCTGCCGGTGTAGGGCACATCGGCAATGTACAACACTTTGGTTTCGTCGGGCGAAAACATAAAATCGGAGATGCCGCCTTCGATATTGGATAATGCAACGCGTTGACTTCCATCAGGATTCATCGTCCAAATTTGCATCGATCCGTTATCGGCAGAGAGAAAAGCAATTTTTTCGCCGTTTTTCATCCATTGTGCCGAATGTTCGGAAAAAGGTGTTTTTGTAATTTGTTGAACATCAGATCCATCAATATTCATCACAAACCATTCGCGGTTGCTTCGATTTTGTTCAACGCTATAGTACGAAACCGAATAGAGAATTTTTTCGCCATCGGGCGATACAGAAGCACCGCTCAAACGACCAAAAGCCCACAAAGCCTCCGGTGTTACACGACCTTCGGGAATGGAAATTTGATTTTTTTCAATCATCGGAGCCGATTCCGTTTGGGGTTCCGAATTGTTGCAACATGCCGATAAAAGCAATAATGTAGCTGCAACGAAAAAGACATTTAAGATTTTCATCGTATAATATTATTATTTTATTGATTCTCTTCTACAAAAACAATACGTTTAGCGGCAATATCTATCTCATAATTGCCGAAACGTTGCATCATTTCTTTCGTAATGGTGAGCGGTTCTGTCCAATTATGATCGACTACGACTTGAAAATCGTAAGCTACCCGCGTTCCGATTTTTATTTCATCGATATTAAATTTGGCACCTTTAACAATGGATCCGCCGACAATCACTTTTTCGGGGTCGCCCAAAAAATCGTCTTTGGAAATATATCCGTCTCGCAATAATTGCAAGGCACCATCCAACGAAATGACAGCATTTCTTGCCGATTCATCCAAAACAACAAACTCCGACATTTTGTTAATCAAGGCTTCCATTTTCGGTAATTCTTTTTTCCCTTCGGGAACATAAATCACGGAGTTGTCTTGAGTAGCGATCACCACTTTTGGTTTTTCATCTTGAACGGCACTAGTATATCGAGTGGAGATGATAGAAAATTCAATACGTCTGTTCAGCTGAAAAGCGGCTTCGCGATGTACACGCGATTCTAATCCGTTAATAAAATCTTCGGTTAAAACGGTTCCTGTTTCAAAAGTAAAACCATCACGTGTAACGGGTTGTTGAATGGTTCTCGGAACTCGTTCGCCATAACCTTTAGCCACCAAACGCGGTGATTCGATGCCACGATCAATCAAATAATCGACCACCGATTGAGCACGTTTTTGAGATAATTCGTCATTCGATTCTTCAGAGCCGCGCGAGTCGGTGTGAGCGGCTAACTCCACCACCAACGACGGGTTGGCTTCCAAAATACCGATTAATCCACGCAACGAATCTTGAAATTGCGGTTTCAAATCCCATTTTGCCAAATCAAACAAAATTTCGGGTAAAACAATCGGGTCTTTCGGCACCGAAATCATATCTACATTCACTTTAAAATTTTTGGAATTTTCTAAACCCACTGTACTGATTTTCTCTATTTTGCTAAAAAATCCCTCTTTTTCAATCAACAATTCGTAATCGACATTTTGATGCACTTGTGTTTTATTAAATGTATAAGATCCGTTTTCTCCGGTAACGGTTTGAATTGCCGAACCATCCGATCCTGTCAATGTTACGGTAACGCCGGCTTCATACAGCATCGTTTTTTCGTCCATCATCACACCGGAAATGGTAAAAATAACCGGTTCGAGCACGAAATAATATAAATCAACGCCTTGTGACCCTTTACGTGCAGACGAAAAAAATCCTTCGTTGCTGCCATCAGGATGGAAACAGATACCGAAATCATCAGCAATGGTGTTGATTGGAAAACGGAGATTGACCGGCTCCGAAAACACCGTATTTCCTGCTTCATCCACCGAAATATTGGACCGAAAAATATCCAAACCGCCCATGCCGGGATGAAAATCAGAGGCAAAATACAACACCGTGTCGCCATGCAAATAGGGAAACATTTCGTCTCCGGGGGTATTAATCACGGAACCCAAATTTTGAATATCATCATAACTTCCACTCTTGCCACGCGCTATCCACAAATCTTTTCCGCCTTTTCCGCCCGATAAGTCAGAGGCAAAAATCAAAAACGTTTCATCTGTCGAAACGGCAGGATGTCCGATAACCGCCATGCTATCTTCGCTCAATGCCAAACGAGCGGGTTCATTCCATAAAGTGCCTTGACGTTTGGTCGTGTAAATGCCGCATCCGACTTGCGATTCATCCGATTTTTCACAACGCGTAAAATAGAGCGTTGTAAACCGTTGATTCATCATCGGAGAGCCTTCGTTGGTTTCAGAATTAATCACCTTATCTTCTTCCAATAACACCGGCGTTCCCCATCGTCCTTTCAAATCTTTTCGTGTTATGAATAAATCAGAAAACTTGTTACCGGTCCATTCATCTTTGAGTTTGCCCGTAGCCTCACCTCTATTAGAAGTGAAAATCAACTCATTGCAGGCTTGATTGCTATATGTGGGACAAAAATCATCGAACGTGGATGAAAGTGATTTTACTTTTATAACATCATATTTTCCGGGGTTGATTTCATATTCTTGCGCTAATGCCACCTTTTGCAAAGCAGCCGGACCGCGAACATCTTGCGTGGTATCTTTATCGATAAACGTTTGAAACATACTTTGTGCCTTATCCAAACGATTAGCTTGTAAAAAATAGTTACCGTAATATAAATAAATTTCCGGATGGATGGTATCGTATTGACAATCAATTAAAGTCTTATAAGTAGAAGGTAAATTTTTATAATCGCTTTTGAACCGATTACACTCCGCCATTTTCCAAAGAACATAATTTTTTTTGTCCTTGTCTTTCAATTTACGCTGTACTTTTTTATAGATTTTTAATGCTTTATCGTATTTATATTCATTAAACGCTTGATCTGCTTTTTTTAATTTTCCTTTTCCCGAACACGCCGAAAACAAAAGCATCGAAAAAAACACAAAGGAAAGCATTGCAATAAAAGATATTTTATTGATTTTCATATTATTAACAATTTCTTAATCAATATAGTTTTGAGTGGGCAAAGATACTTTTTTAATGTCAATTTGCCTAACGATAAACAGAAAGAAACAAATTTTATTTTGTATTCCATCATACTTTATGATAAATACTATTTCTTCAATGATGGATCCGCCAAAACCATTCGATTTTTTGAAGTAATGTATCCGCGAATCATCAAATATTATTCAATAATTTTCGCCATTTAAAAGTCTTCAACAACTTATCTACTCAAAATGATAGCATCTATCTAAAAATATCATGATTATTTTTTTGATCAAAAATTTTACCTTTGCACGTTTTTATTGAATTTAAGTGTTGTAACCTAAAAAAAAAGTAGCGTCTAATCACCGACTTGCAAGCACGAAAAGATGAAAGAAGTAACGGACGAAATGTATATCCAGCAAATCTTAGCCGGAAACGGACGAGCTTTTAGTGCTTTAGTAGAACGACATAAAGATATGGTTTTCAATATAATTATCCATATCGTTCATCAATCGGAAGAGACCGAAGAGTTGGCGCAAGATGTTTTTATGAAAGTGTATCAAGCGTTGCCGGAATTTAAAATGGAAGCCAAATTTTCGACATGGCTTTACCGAATTGCCTACAACACCGCCATCAGTTGGACACGTAAATCGCGTCCCGAACTTAGTGCCATCGATGCCAAAATCATTGATGACTATAGCGAAACAACAGACAACGAATTAGAAATAAAAGAGACGGAAATTGCCGATGAACAACAACGTCAAAAAATGAAAAACGCCATCGCCTCTTTAAAAGAAGACGATCAATTATTATTAAATTTATTCTATTATAACGAATTAAGTATCAAAGAAATTAGCGAGACAATGGGTATTCAGGAAAATGCCGTCAAAGTACGTTTGTTTCGTTTAAGAAATAAAATTAAAAATGGATAAACGATCCATTAAAACAATAAATCAACTAACTAAAATTTGAAAATCATGTCAACCGACCAACATATTTCAGAAGAATCTTTAAGAAACGACCGCGATTTCTTGCTTTTTATGCAACAAGAGTTGCCTAATCAAGCGGCACCCAAAAACTTCACACAACTTGTGATGGCGAAAGTGGAATTACAACCGGTTCCTCTTCGCAAAGAGCCTTGGTATCAATCATTAGGTTTATGGATTATCCTCACTTGCATCTTTGTCGCATTTGCCGCTTTCTTTGGCGTTTTATACTTCCTCTGCGATCAAAATATCATGCAAATGTTTAGCGTGATGATTCATTATCTCGAAAAATTTGAAATGGAATTCCCTTCGTTTAAAACTATCTTTACACATTTCAGCTTGAATAGCACCGTTGTTATTGTTGCTTTTTGTGTAGGATTCTTTGCCTTAATCGACCTCTTTTTCTTCTCCTCTAAAAAAGAAATTTTGAAAAAATAACTTTCTCGGATTCCCCTTTGGAAGTTTTTTGATCGCATCTTTCAAAAATTCATTTTTTACCTTTCAATAACTGTTCTTTTTTTAAAAACAGATTATTGATCATCACCTCTCGATTTTCTTGTTATGCCAACAAATTTCATTATTTCTAATAATGAAGTCCTATTTATTTGATAGAAATTGCTTTACAAGACTATTATTACCTCCAAAGCCAAAAAAAGTTTTTTTCAATCAATCTCAGATTTTTTTTTTTTGCTATTACAAAAAAGTTACCTTTACCCCCAACTTAGATAAAACATTCATTAGTTATGAAACGAGTAAATATTCTATCATGGCCCATCGGAGGTGAAACTGAAAAAGTTGCTCATTTATTATTAGAGCATTTTAACAATAACGCTGAAATTAAAGCCCTAGAATTGGATTTTCTAACAGTTGATGAACAAAAACTAAAATCTTGCGATTTATTGGTAGTAGGAGGATCGACAGTGGGTGCCGATAATTGGTCGACAGCTGATAACACCACCAAATGGGGACATCTTTTCAGTTTGCTAAGACTTACCGACTTAAGCGGTTTAAAAGCGGCCATTTTCGGCTTAGGAGACCAAAAATTATTTCCCGATAATTTTGTCGACGGCATGTCAGTCGTCAAAAAAGTGTTGGAACTTAAAGGAGCCAAAATTGTCGGTTATTGGTCCACAGAAAATTATGAATTTAACGATTCTCGTTCTATCGATGGCGATGATTTTGTAGGGTTAGCCCTCGACACCGAAAATCAATCCGAATTAACAGAAATACGTATTCAATCGTGGGTCGATCAAGTAATCCACGAAATCGGTATTTAATTGTATGCAGCCTTTTTTTACTAAACTAACACTGTTGATACTGTGTTGTATTGCTCTTATTACACCTTTATCAGCACAAATGATAGATGATTTTTCGGATGGCGATTTCACCAATAATCCCGTCTGGAGCGGCGACGATTCTCTCTTTCAAGTTAATACCGACTTACAATTACAATTGAATGCCACTGCTGCCGGCGTTGCTATGCTTACCACCGAAAATCACCGTATCAACAATACTGAATGGCAATTTTGGATCAAGTTGAATTTTTCCCCTTCATCCGATAATTTTGCTCGTGTTTATCTTGCCGCCGACAGCAACAACCTACTTCTCCCATTAAACGGCTATTTTCTGCAATTTGGCGAAATCGGTAACAAAGATGCTATCGAACTTTTTCGTCAAGAAGGAGAAACCATAACCTCCATTTGTCGCAGCACAGACAGCATCATTGCCAAAAAATTTTCTGCTCGTATCAAAGTTGTGTGCGATAATTCCGGAACTTGGTCTCTATTGGCTGATATGACAGGCGGCGATTCCTTCTTACTGCTTGCCACCGGAATCAATCAACCCGATTTTTCCAATAATTTTTGTGGGATTTTTACAAAATATACTTCCAGCAATGTACAAAACATATTCTTCGACGATTTTTACATCGGAGACGAAATCTTGGATTTAGAACCTCCTTTTATCGAAAAATTGACAACTTTATCTACCTCTTCTCTTCAAATTACTTTCAACGAACCCGTGAGTCAAAACTCTGCAGAAAATCCTTCCAATTACTATATTGATTCAGAAAATTGGCATCCCGCCTCCGCCCTTTTGCTGAATAGCGGCAAAGATGTGCTACTGACATTTGATCAAGAATGGATGGTAAACCAAAATTATACATTAATCATCAACAATTTATCCGATTATTCCGGAAATGTTGCTCCACAACTCACCGCCGAATTTGCTTGGGTTCAAGTGCAACCTTACGATGTGATTATTAACGAAATAATGGCAGATCCAATACCTGTTGTCGCTTTGCCCGAATGGGAATATATTGAATTGTATAATCGGGCAGAATATCCCATATCTCTTCATCAGTGGATTTTCAAATTTGGTTCAACTCAAAAAACTTTTTCCGACATCACCATTGCACCTCACGACTATTTGATTTTGTGCGACGAAGACGCTATCGAACTCTTTTCATCGTATGGCAACACTTACGGATTATCTTATTTATCGCTTACCAACAGCGGTCAATCATTGATTTTGTTGGACAACGAAGGCACTGTTATTTCGCAAGTTAATTATTCAGACGTTTGGTATCAAGATGAACTGAAAAAAAATGGCGGATGGTCGTTAGAATTAATTGACCCTAATAATTTTTGCGGGGCTGCTACCAATTGGACAGCCTCTATTCATCACAATGGAGGAACTCCCGGAACACTCAACAGCGTTCATGGAGAAAATTCAGATGAAGACTCCCCGCTATTACTTCGTGCTGAATATTTTAACGAATATCGTATCAATATTTATTTCTCCGAAACCATGAATCCGGCAACTGTAGCCAACAACAGCCATTGGAAAGTTGACCATCAATTGCAAATTGCCGCCATTTTTCCAACAGCTCCCGATTATGTTTCGGCACAAATTATTTTTTCCACACCAATTCAAAATAATGAATTTTATACTTTGACAGTCACCACCGACCAAATCACCGATTGTTCGGGCAATTTTGTTGAAAAAGGTACACAAGTATTGTTTGCCAAACCGGAAACCGTGGAACCAAACGACATCATCATCAACGAAATCCTGCCTCAACCGGCTAATAACGGAGCACAATATGTAGAATTATACAATCGATCATCCAAAAATTTGGATATCAAACAACTTCGTTTTATTTTTGAAAAAACGACCGGCACCGATTCATCACACATTATGTTGCCATCATTTCTGCTCTTTCCTCAATCGTATTGTGTATTAACAAAATCTCCTGAAAAAGTTCTTCAACAATATGATACCCCTTTTCCGGAAACGTTGATCACGGTGGCTGACCTTCCAACCATGATTGCATCGGAAGGCATTATCAGAATTGCTCTTATCGAAAATCCCGCATTGGAAATTGATGCTTTTCGTTATAGCGAAACCATGCACGCTGCCTTGCTCAACGACTACAAAGGAATTTCGTTGGAACGATTAAATCCGGAACGACCTTCGCAAGACAACACCAATTGGCATTCAGCCGCCGAAACAGCCGGCTTTGGAACACCCGGATACAAAAACTCGCAATTTGACGACGGCAACGGCGAAGATGAAATATCCGTTGATCCCGAAATCTTTTCACCCGACAACGACGGAACAGACGATTATTTAAACATTCGTTTTCAATTTGATGAATCCGGTTACACCATGAATGTATTCATTTTTGATGCACGCGGTTATCGAATCCGACATCTACAAAACAATGTTTCAGTGGGAACAGAAGGTGCTATTAGCTGGGATGGTAAAGACGATGCCGGACAACTTGCCAATGCCGGCATCTACATCATTTATATAGAAGTATTCGATTTGCAAGGTCATGTAAAACGATGGAAAAAAACAGGAACCTTAGGTGTTAAATTTTAATTTCATTGCCCTTCTTATTTCGCAATTTCATGCCACCACGTTCAAATTCTCTTCAAGATGTTTTCGGTTATTACAAAAGTAAAATAACCACCATTTATTCCGAAAATGAAGCAAAATCCATCCTATATCTGCTGATGGAACACCTTTTTGGATGGACTCGATTAGATATTAGCCTGCATCCGGAACAACGATTGTCAGAATCGGAAATTGTTCGTTTGCACGATGCGGTTGTTTTGTTACGCAAAAACATTCCAATTCAACATATTATCGGATTTACTGAATTTTGTGGTTGCCGATTAAACGTGAACGGTTCCACTTTGATTCCGCGTCCGGAAACCGAAGAATTGGTGCAATTGGTTTCACAACACATCGTACCATTTTCAACCAAAATTTTAGATATCGGAACAGGTTCGGGAGCAATTGCAATAGTGCTAAAAAAACGATTCCCTGCAAACTCTGTTTTTGCTTGCGATATTTCACCGAATGCTTTACAAACAGCAAAACAAAATGCCGAGCAACAACAAACTAATATTTGTTTTTTTCAATACGACATTTTGTCTTCTAACTATCCGCTACCTGAAAAAAAATTCGATGTTATTGTTTCCAATCCGCCCTACATTCCTCTTTCCGAAAAACAAAATATGAGTGCCAACGTAGTGCAATATGAGCCTTCTATCGCTCTATTTGTTTTGGATGGACAACCATTACTTTTTTACGATTCCATCGCTCAATTTTCATTAAAACATTTATCGGAAAACGGGAAACTCTTTTTCGAGATTCACGAAAATTTTGGAGAAAAAGTAGTAGCGTTATTAGTTAGTTACGGTTTTAAAAATGTAACATTACAAAAAGATGTTTTTGAAAAAGATCGGATGATTTGGGCAGAAAAAGGTTAACTTTTCCAAAAAGCGGGTGTAAAAAGTACTAAAATTGTAAAAAACTCCAAACGCCCCAGCAGCATAAAAAACGACAAAATCCACTTTCCCGCTAAGGGAATATGCGTATAAGGATACATCGCTCCTACAGTTCCTAATCCGGGGCCCACATTGCCTAAGGCACTGGCTACTGTACTTATTGACGTTTCAAAGTCTAAACCTAACAACGACATGGCAAAAATTCCACCGGCAAAACACAAAAAGAAAATCAAGAAAAAAGCCATCACTTTGAAAACAACCTCTTCACTAACAATCTTATTTCCTAATCGAACAGGCATTACTGCGTTAGGATGAATTAATCGTTTGAGACTCAAATAACTATTTTGAACAAGCAAATACAAACGGATATTTTTGATACCACCGGCAGTGGATCCCGCCATACCACCGACAAAAAACAATAAAAAGATGATCATCCACAAAAACGTAGGCCAAATCATATAGTCAGATGAAATAAATCCTGTGGTTGTGATGATGGAAGTAGTTTGAAACAATGCATCTCTAAACGCCACTTCAGTAGGTTCACCGGCATGAGACAATCCTATAAAAATGATTAAAGTAGATACAAAAATAATCGATAGATATACACGATATTCTGTATCCCTAAATGTTCGTTTCCAATGACCATGTAAAAAGAAATAATGTAGCGAAAAATTAGTACCGGCCACCACCATAAAAAATATTGTAATATATTGAATAAGTGGAGAATATCCTATAAAGCTATCTACTTTTGTAGAAAAACCGCCGGTAGCAATAGTTGAAAAAGCATGACAAACAGCATCAAACGAATCCATTCCGGCAAAAACATAGCAAGTTATTTGACTGATCGTCAATATGATGTATATACCCCATAAACGTTTTGCCGTTTCTTTGATTTTAGGATGTAATTTATATTTTGTCGGACCGGTTGATTCTGAAGCGAACATTTGCATTCCGGAAATTCCCAAAAAAGGCAAAATGGCAACAGTGAGTACAATAATTCCCATACCACCGATCCAATTTGTTGTTGCTCGCCAAAAAAGTAAACCATGCGGCAATTGTTCCACATCCGGCAAAATGGTAGCGCCTGTTGTTGTAAAACCAGAAATACATTCAAAAAATGCATCAGTGAAAGAGGGAATTGCTCCACTAAAAATAAACGGGAACGTTCCGAAGACTGCCAAATTCAACCATGCCAACACTACAATTAAATAGCCTTCACGTTTGGCAATTTCGTTTTTATCTTTATGCGATATAAGCCAACACAAAAAGGATAGTCCAAACAAAATGACAATGCTATATACAAATGATTTCCAATCATTTTCGCCATACGATAAAGAAATAGGAATCGAAACAGCCATCATAACAGCTTCGATAACTGTCAAATAACCAAGAACACGAACAATGGGTTTGAAATGAATATGTTTAGACGATTTTGCCACAACAACTCCTTTGTATAATTATTTTCAATGATTCAATTTTTTCTATCGATTAAACAACTTTTCTACTTCCCAAAATGCCGAAGGTAAAGAAAAAACTACCACCTTATCGCCAGGCTGAATTTGAAAATCTCCAACAGCAACATGTCCTTTTCCTTGACGAATGATTCCTCCAATCATGGCACCGTTTGGAACATGTAGTTGACGAATGACTTTTTTGGTTGCAGGCGCTTTTTCACGCACCAAAAACTCAAAAACATCCGCCTCAACACCGGTCAAAAAACGGAATGAAGCCACCTCTGCCGTCATAGTAAAACGCGTTATATAGCTGGCGGTAATTAACTTTTTGTTGATGGCGGTATCAATACCGATATTTTGTGCAATATCAATAAAACCAATATTTTCAATCAACGGAATAACTCGTTTTACACCAAAACGTTTGGCTAACAAGCAGGTCAAAATGTTGGTTTCCGAATCTTCTGTTACCGCAATTAAAGCATCCATTTCCGAAATATCTTCATCCATCAACACCTGCATATCGCGTCCGTCTCCATTGACAATCAGCACATCTTTAATACTATTGGCAATTTCTTCGCAACGATGTTTATCCATTTCGATGATTTTCACTGAAGCATCTTTGGCAAGTAAAGCAGCTGTTTTTCTACCAACACGCCCGCCGCCAATAATCATCAATTTTTTGATATTCACCTTTTCTGTGCCACTTAGTCGAAACACCTCCTCTTTTCCTTTCGGCACCGAAACAATATATACCAAATCGTTAAGTTCAAAGACGCTATCTTCTGACGGTATAATCGTTTTTCCTTTGCGATGTATTCCTACTGCGCGAAAATTAATCTCATGGTATTCTTTAGAAAGTTCGGCAATACTTTTTCCAATCACGGGTGCGTTGTCTTGCAGCCTCATGAGAAATAATTCCAAAACACCGCCACCAAATTCATATACTTCTGTAGCAGCATTTTGTTTCAAAAGATCAAAAATTTCATCGGCGGCAATACGCTCGGGGGCAATCAATTCATCTAAACCCAATCCCCTGAAAATGGCTCTGTTACGTTCTCCCAAATATTCCACATTATTCACACGAGCAATGGTATATTTGGCGCCCATTTTTTTACCAAGAATACATGTAACGATGTTGGTTTTCTCGTCATGAACAACCGAAATCAATAAGTCTGCTTTGGCAATACCCGCCTCTTCCAAAACACTAATAGAGGTAGAATCACCGGTAATTGCCATCAAATCAATGTTGTTTTCCAACATTTTCAACAACTCTTGATGCGGATCTACTACCACAATGTTATGATTCAGCTCTGTGAGCATTTTTGCCAAGTGAAACCCGACTTCACCATCTCCAGCAATAACAATATTCATCGACTAACAATTTTTTGCGTATATCATTTTTTAATACACTGTATATCTTAAAATTAAATTTATTTTTTCCGAAAAATTAAGAATCACAAATTACGTCATTTTTTTGATAGTTGGTGCCCAAAAATGACTTTATCCATGAAAAATTTGAATTTTTAATGAATCACACCTGACCCGATGAGTTCCTCGCCATCATACCATGCAGCAAATTGTCCGGATGCAACACCTCGTTGCCAACGGTCGAAAATGATGTACATTCCCGATTCTTTCCGAATTAATGTGGCATCTTCCAATGGTTGTCGATAGCGAATACGCACTTTCAAACGCCTCATCGATTCTACCGACATTTCCAAATCGGGACGAATCCAATGAATTTCGTTTTTATTGATAAACAATCCTTTGCGATTTAATCCTCCGTGTTGGTGTCCCATGCCGACGTAAATGATGTTGTTGGGAATGTCGGTTTCTATTACAAATAACGGTTCAACATGTCCACCAACATTTAGTCCTTTACGTTGTCCAATGGTATAAAAATGCGCTCCGCCGTGTGTTCCCACCACCTTTCCCATTTCTGGCGTGTGATGATAGGGAGCCGCCATCTGTTGCAACGTCTCTTCGTCTAAATTTTCGAAAGGCTCTACAGAAGTCCATTGCGGATAGTTGTGTTCGACCGGAATTTCTATGATGTTACCCGTTTTCGATTGCAGTTTTTGTTGCAAAAACACCGGTAAATCAACCTTTCCGACAAAACAGATGCCTTGCGAGTCTTTTCGATCGGCCGTTGCCAAATTCAGCTCCGTGGCAATACGTCTCACTTCCGGTTTAATGATGTCGCCGATAGGAAACAGCACTTTCTCTAACTGCGTTTGCGAAAGTTGGCATAAAAAATAGCTTTGATCTTTGTTTTTGTCGAAACCGGCTAACAGACGATGATAGATTCTTCCTTCTTTTTCAATGGTTTCGTGGCGACAATAATGGCCGGTAGCAATAAAATCGGCACCCAATTCTTCTGCTTTTTTCAAAAACAGATCGAATTTAATCTCTCTGTTACACAGTACATCCGGATTTGGTGTACGACCTTTTTCATATTCAGAAAACATATAATCCACCACTCGACTACGATACTGTTCGCTGAAATCGACTTCGTGAAACGGAATTTTCAGTTTATGTGCCACTAATTGTGCCAACAAGCGATCGTGTTCGGCAGGACAATCGCCCTCCAACAAACCGGTGGTATCGTGCCAATTGACCATAAAAAGTCCAATCACCTCATAGCCGGCTTCTTGTAGTTTCCAAGCCGCCACACTCGAATCGACACCGCCGGAAAGACCAATAACCACTTTTTTCTTCATGAACTTTATTCCACTAAAACGGATGCACTATTATTGCCCACTTCTAAAACACCGCCTTTAATTTCAAAAAATTGTTTAGAGGCATCTTCCATTTCAATTTTTATTTTTCCTTTGCCCAAAACGGCAATCATATTATCGTGATTATCAAGAATTTCAAAAAGACCGTCTTTTCCGGGAAATTGCATCAATTTGCAGGTTCCTTCAAAAATCAGTTTGTCGGGAGATAAAATTTTTGCTTGCATGATATTGATTTATTTTGTTTTACATTGATTGTTCATCTTTTGATAAATTTTCAAACACATCCAACCGGTACATAACGCCAAAACGGTTCCTAAAATTGCACCGCAGATGATGTCCAACGGATAGTGAACGCCGAGATAGATTCTGCTGTAAGTCATAATAGTACACCATCCAAAAAGTGCCAAAGTAAGCCACCAACGACGTTGCGGAATCACACGGAAAAAAAACACCGCTACCCCAAAAGTGTTAGTAGCATGTCCCGATGGAAAACTGAAATGCCCGCCTCGATAGTCATTGATAATCTGAACCAAATGGGCTATTCCCGGATTGTGTGTCGGTCGCAACCGTTCCACTAAATGTTTGATAAGGTTGGAAGTTTGGTCTGTCAACACAATGGTAACGGCTAATAACAACAGCGGCAACCAGATTTTCTTACCGTATTGCCGATAAAGCATATAGATAAAGAAAACATACAGCGGAATCCAATACAACATATTGGTTGCATACCAAAAGAAATAGTCGCCGAAAGTGCAATGCAAACTATTGAGAAACAGCAATAAATCTTGATCGCATTGTAATATTTGTTCAAACATATCGTTTAATTTTCATTCAACGTTTTCCACAGCAAGTCTTTCAATTCGGCAATGCCGGTTTGAGCAACTGACGAGATGAATAGTGTCGGAAGGTCTTTGGGTAACTCTTTTTTCATCTGTTTTATCATTTCGGCATCCAACATATCGCATTTGCTGATAGCAAGAATCCGTTTTTTATCCAACAACTCGGCATTATATTGTTTGAGTTCGTTGAGCAAAATTTTGTACTCTTTTTTAATGTTTTCGCTGTCGGCAGGAATCAGAAACAGCAGCAAAGCGTTTCGTTCGATGTGTCGTAAAAATCGCACACCCAATCCTTTACCATCCGCCGCGCCTTCAATGATGCCCGGAATATCAGCCATCACAAACGAATATTGGTTGCGATAATAGACCATACCCAAATTAGGAACCAAAGTAGTGAAGGGATAATCGGCAATTTCGGGTTTAGCAGCCGACACGACCGAGAGCAGCGTTGATTTACCCGCATTTGGGAAACCCACCAATCCGACATCGGCTAACAATTTCAGTTCGAGAATAATCCAAGCCTCTTCTCCCAATTCTCCGGGTTGCGCAAAACGAGGTGTTTGAAAGGTTGCCGATTTAAAAAAGTCGTTGCCTTTACCGCCGCGTCCACCTTGAAAAAGAACGATCTCTTGACCGTCTTCGGTGATTTCCGCCAACTGTTCATTGGTTTCGGCATCGCGAGCAACGGTTCCCAACGGCACGTTGATGTATTTATCGGCACCGCAAGCACCGGTACAGAGATTATGTCCGCCCGATTCGCCGTCTTCGGCCATAATGTGTTTGGTGTATTTGAGGTGCAATAGTGTCCAAAGTTGTTTATCGCCCCGCAAAATAATATGTCCGCCACGACCGCCGTCACCGCCATCGGGACCGCCTTTCGGGTTCCGTTTTGAGCGGAAAAAATGAGCTGATCCGCCACCGCCTTTGCCACTGTGACAAAATATCTTTACATAATCTATAAAATTCGATTCCATGATGAGAGATTTACAATTTAATATGATGTTGGTTTTCCAACAATTCCATTTTTTAACAACGATTCGATTTTTTTACAGCCATCTTTTGCCATCCGACCACCATAAGACTGATGATTTTTGCCGAAATCCACATTACTGCCAGCGAAAAGACAATGGCAACACCAACGGGAAT
>JAQUSR010000026.1 GCA_028710155.1 Bacteroidales bacterium
CTCGACAAATTTTGTGTCATAATTATTTGATCAAACAAACTCCATGTGTCGCGATAGGCATTGGAACCGATTCCTTTTTTATAAAAGTCATCAGCCGGATTGAATAATAAATTGGAAATGGGCTTTTGTTGTTTTGCAAAAGTTCCAAGTGTTTTTTTAATGCTAATATCGGTGGGATTATCATTCAAATCTCCCATTAAAACCACTTTGCGATTTGGATTTTCAGCCAAAAGCGAATCGGTGATTTGGCGAGCGAGTTCTGCTGCCGCAATACGTTTCGGCCGACTGCGGGCTTCTCCGCCACTGCGTGAGGGCCAGTGCATCACAATAAAGGAAAAATCTTCACCCCAAAGTTTTCCGCTTACAACTAATTGATCACGAGTTTTAAAATCGGGGTCTTCCGGAACAAATAATCTTACGGATTTAATATTATCAAGTTTAAAACATTTGGGATTATATAACAAACCACAATCAACTCCACGACGGTCGGGACCATCTACGTGAGCAATTTGGTAGTTTCTGTCTTTGATTTGCGGATCTTTGACCAAATCTTCCAAAACAGTTCTGTTTTCAATTTCCGATACGCCCAAAATGGCAGGACCCGATGCAAAAGTTTTGATGCCGATACGGCTGATAGCCCGTGCCATATTGTGAATTTTTTCCCAATAGCGATCTCCTGTCCAACGATTTTTTCCTTGCGGCAAAAACTCGGCATCATTGACATTCTCTTGATCAATTGTATCAAACAAATTTTCAAGATTGTAAAAAGCAATACAAGTTATTTCATATTGTTTTTCTTGAGCTGAAATATGGAAAACTCCAATAATAAATAAAAAACTGAATAACAGTGTGTAATGAAATATTTTCATAAAAAATGTTTTTTTTTTACAATTGGGCAAAGGTAATCTAAATCAGTTTAAAGCCAAAGTTTTTTTTGGGGAATAAAATTTA
This sequence comes from Bacteroidales bacterium, assembly GCA_028710155.1. Classification (GTDB taxonomy): domain Bacteria; phylum Bacteroidota; class Bacteroidia; order Bacteroidales; family WRLA01; genus WRLA01. The sequence continues at coordinate 952 of JAQUSR010000026.1, forward strand.
TCTTTCAAAGATGTTTTTCTTTTGTCAAAAATCACTACTTTTGCATAAAATTTTTAGCAATATTTTTTATTTGTAACATGAATACTATCAAGATTAAAGATAAAACTTTTGCCGTTTCGATGAACCATTCTGAAGTGGTGAACATCATCAAAGGTATTGCCGATCGGTTGAATGCCGATATGAAAGATAAAAATCCCGTATTTTTGGGCGTATTAAATGGCGTTTTTATGTATGCTGCCGAATTGATGAAAAATATCAATTTCCCTTGCGAAATTTCGTTTATCAAATTATCATCATATCAAGGCACTTCCACCACCAATCAAGTAACAGAATTGATCGGTCTTTCCGAAAAATTGAAAGGAAGAAATATTATCATCATTGAAGATATTATCGATTCGGGTGTAACCATGCAATATTTGTTAGAAAAATTGCAGAATTTCGGCGTTGCAGATGTGAAAATTGCAGCATTTTTGTTCAAACCTGATGCGTTTAAAGGAAATTACAAAATCGATTATATCGGAAAATCAATACCCAATGATTTTATTGTAGGCTTTGGTTTCGATTATGATGGTTATGGCAGAAATTCAGCCGATATTTATTCGTTAGTCAAATAATTAAATTAATAATCATGTTAAATATTGCATTATTTGGACCTCCGGGATGCGGAAAAGGAACACAATCGAAAATGTTAGTCGAAAAATACGGCTTAACTTACATTTCAACCGGAGATTTGTTGAGAAAAGAAATTGCCGCCAACACAGAATTGGGTATCAAAGCCAAAATCATTATTGATAAAGGAGGTTTGGTGGGAGATGACCTTGTGGTGAAATTGATCGAAAAACACGTAGAAAACAATCACGCACAAGGAATTTTGTTTGACGGTTTTCCGCGTACGCATGTTCAATGTTATATCTTAGATGGTATCTTAGCCGACATGAAATCGTCTCTTACCGTAATGATTAACTTGGAAGTTCCGGAAAATATTTTGATGCAACGAATGTTGGAACGTTCCAAAATTTCAGGTCGTAGTGATGATAATGAAACAGTTATCAAAATGCGTTTTAAAGAATACCAAGAAAAAACGTTACCTGTCGTAGAATTTTATCAACGGCAAAATAAAGTGCATACTATCAATGGCGTTGGAACTGTCGAAGAAATTGCCCAACGAATTCAAAACGTTATTGAAAGCATTTAATCATTGTTTTCAATAATTGATATTTTTCTCTCATAAAAGCCGAATTTCGGCTTTTTTTATCGTTATAAATCAATAAAAGTATAGGGAGAATATTCCGCAAAACACTGATTTTTTAAAAGAATAAAAATATTGGAAAAAACAATTTTTTAGATAGCGGAATATGTTTACTTTTGCAACACTCATTAATAGAGTGAATAAAATTTTGATAAATACTAACTATCAATAAGTTAATAATTAAATTTATATTGTTATGGCTAAGATCAAATCATTGGCGGATCTTAAAAACCTTCGTGATAACATGAAGTCAGGCATTGACTTACGTGAAAGAGGTGATCATCCCGATGCATTACCGCAAGTGAAGGTGGGAATGGCAACCAGTGGAATCGCATCCGGCGCAAAAGAAATCATGAATTTCATGATTGATGAGTTGGATAAACGCGGTATTCCGGCAGTTGTTACACAAACCGGAGATATGGGTTACTGCTACGCAGAACCCACTATTGAGGTTAAATTACCCGGACAAGATCCGGTTGTTTTCGGCTATGTCAACCAAGCAAAAGCCGACGAGATTATCGAAAAATACATCAAAAACGGTGAGTTGGTGGATGGAATCCTTCCTGTAAACTTCCGCTCAGTAAACGAATAACCAAGGAGGAAAGTTATGGCGAAAATTAAATATCATATTCTTTGCTGCGGTGGCACAGGTTGTCATGCATCAAAAAGTGATGTCATTATGTCAAGATTTAATGAGGTTATCAATGAAAAAGGATTAACCAGCGATGCTAAAGTAGTGGCTACCGGTTGTTTCGGTTTCTGCGAACAAGGTCCTATCGTTAAAATCTTGCCCGACAATACTTTCTATACTCGCGTTACACCCGAAGATGTAGAAGAAATCATTAACGAACACATCATTAAAGGTCGTAAAGTAACCCGCTTACTTTATACCGACCCTGCAAAAAATGAACATATAGAAGATTCAAAACATATGAACTTCTATAAAAAACAAATTCGTATTGCTTTGAGAAACTGCGGTTTCATTGATCCTGAAAACATCAATGAATATATCGCACGTGAAGGTTACGAAGCCCTTTCAAAAGTATTGGGTGAAATGACTCCTCAACAAGCTATCGAAGAAGTTAAGCTGTCCGGTCTGAGGGGACGTGGCGGCGGCGGTTTCCCGACAGGTTTGAAATGGGAATTTGCCAGCAAATATCAAGCAGACCAAAAATATGTGGTTTGCAATGCCGATGAAGGCGACCCGGGCGCATTTATGGATCGTTCCATCTTGGAAGGTGACCCACACAGCGTGTTGGAAGCTATGGAAATCTGCGGATACTGCATCGGTGCCACTAAAGGTTTGATTTATATCCGTGCTGAATATCCGTTAGCCATTCATCGTTTGAAAGTAGCTATCAAACAAGCTCGTGAAGTAGGATTGCTCGGAAAAGACATCCTTGGAACAGGTTTTGATTTTGACGTAGAATTGCGTTATGGTGCAGGTGCTTTCGTTTGTGGTGAAGAAACAGCTTTGATTCACTCAATGGAAGGTCATCGTGGCGAACCTACCGTAAAACCTCCATTCCCGGCAGAAAGCGGTTATTTGAAAAAACCATCCAACGTCAATAACGTTGAAACATTTGCTAACATTCCGGTTATCTTCAACAAAGGAGCTAATTGGTTTAATAAAATCGGAACAGAAAGATCTAAAGGAACCAAAGTTTTCGCATTAGCCGGAAAAATCAATAACGTAGGTTTAATCGAAGTTCCTATGGGAACCACCTTACGCGAAGTGATTTATGAAATCGGTGGCGGTATCAAAGGCGGCAAAAAATTCAAAGCCGTTCAAACAGGTGGTCCTTCAGGCGGTTGCTTGACAGAGAAACACTTAGACGTTCCTATTGAATACGATACTTTAATTGCTGCCGGCTCAATGATGGGCTCGGGCGGTATGATTGTTATGGACGAAGACAACTGCATGGTTTCTGTTGCCAAATTCTACTTAGAATTCACCGTAGAAGAATCATGCGGAAAATGTACTCCTTGCCGTATCGGTAACAAACGTTTACACGAAATCTTAGACAAAATCACCAAAGGTCACGGAACCATGGAAGATTTGGATAAATTGAAAAACCTCAGCCAAGTGATCAAAGATACTGCATTGTGCGGCTTAGGACAAACTTCTCCAAACCCTGTTTTATCGACCATCGATAACTTCTGGGATGAATATGTAGAACACGTAACTGTTAAAAAATGTCGTGCCGGTGTTTGCACCTCCATGTTGAAATTTGTGATTGATCCAGAAGTTTGTATCGGCTGTACTTTGTGCGCCCGCAACTGTCCGGTGAACGCTATCACGGGTGAAAGAAAATCACCTCATCAAATCAACCAAGACATTTGTATCAAATGCGGTACTTGTAAAGAAAAATGTAAGTTTGGTGCCATTTCAATTAAATAATTATCGGACTTTCAAAATCTTATATCATGGGAAAAATAAATCTTATCATAGATAACAAACCGGTTCAAGTAGAAAACGGAACCACGGTTTTACAAGCAGCAAAAGAAATAGGTATTGAAATTCCGACTTTGTGCTACTTTCAATTGAAAGACCTCAATATTGAAAACAAACCGGGCGGATGCCGCGTTTGCGTTGTTGAAATTGAAGGTCGTCGTAATTTAGCTCCTTCATGTACCACCAATTGTACAGAAGGAATGATTGTTCATACACATTCTTTACGCGTATTAAACGCACGCCGCACCGTAGTAGAATTAATTCTTTCTGACCACCCTGCAGATTGTTTGGTTTGCCCGAAATCGGGAAATTGCGAATTACAAAACTTAGCACATCGCTTAGGCATTCGCGAAATCAGCTATCAAGGTGTTCAATCAACCTACCGCAAAGATACTTCACCGTCTATCATTCGCGATGTTGATAAATGCGTGATGTGCCGTCGTTGCGAAATGATGTGTAACGATGTTCAAACTGTTGGTGCTTTATCAGCCATCAACCGTGGATTTACCGCCGTTGTTGCTCCCGCTTTTGAACAAAATTTGGATAAATCACCTTGTACTTTCTGCGGACAATGCGTTGCAGTTTGCCCCGTTGGTGCTTTGAGTGAAGTAGATAACACACCGCAAGTCATTCGTGCCTTAACCGACAAAACCAAAACCGTTATCGTTCAAACTGCTCCTGCAGTACGTGTGGCTTTGGGTGAAGAATTCGGCATGGAACCCGGAACCATCGTTACCGGAAAAATGGCTGCTGCTCTCCGCGAACTCGGATTCAACTACGTTTTTGATACCGACTTTGCAGCCGACCTTACCATTATGGAAGAAGGTACCGAGCTTTTAGGCAGATTAAGCGATTTCTTAGCAGGCAAAAAAGATGTTAAATTACCTATTTTAACCTCTTGCTGTCCGGGCTGGGTGAATTTCTTGGAACACAACTTCCCTGAAATGAAAGAAGTTCCTTCAACAGCAAAATCACCGCAACAAATGTTTGGTGCTATCGCCAAAACTTATTTTGCCAACAAAATTGGTGTGAAACGCGAAGATTTAATCGTGGTTTCTGTTATGCCTTGCTTGGCTAAAAAATATGAATGTCAACGCGATGAATTCAAAACTAATGGTGATCCTGATGTTAATTATTCTATTTCAACCCGCGAATTAGCTAAGTTGATTAAGATGGCAAACATCGATTTCGTCAATCTTCCGGATGCCGAGTTCGATAATCCGTTAGGCGAATCAACAGGTGCTGCACCTATTTTCGGTGTTACCGGTGGTGTAATCGAAGCTGCTGTAAGAACAGCTTACGAAGTATTTACCGGTCAAAAATTACCGAAAATTGAATTTACCGAATTACGTGGTTTAGAAGGTGTTCGTTCAGCAACCATTAAAGTTGGTGATCTTGATTTGAACATCGGTATTGCAAACGGTTTAGGAAACGCCCGTAAATTGCTCAACCAAGTGAAAAAAGGTGAAGCCAACTATCACGCCATCGAAATCATGGCATGTCCGGGTGGCTGCATCGGTGGTGGCGGACAACCGTTACATCACGGCAACTCCGAAATCATCTTAAAACGTTCGGCAGCTATTTACGAAGAAGATAGAAACAAACCGTTACGTAAATCACACGAAAATCCATACATTGTTAAATTGTATGAAGAATTCTTAGGAAAACCGTGCGGCGAGTTATCACATCATCTGTTACATACGCACTATTTTGACAGAAGTACAAAAATTGAAATTGAATAGTTATTGAACATAGAAAAAAATAGGAGACTATAATTATGGCAAATATAAAATTAGCAGAAGATAAACTGAAAGCCTTAATCGAGGTTTGTAAATCTTTCAATAACGAAAAAGGTGAGTTAATCAACGTATTGCACAAAGCACAAGAGATCTTCGGATACTTGCCTGCTGAAGTACAAGAAGTGGTTGCCCACGAATTGAATGTGAGCGTTGCAACAGTTTATGGCGTTGTATCATTCTACTCCTTCTTTACCATGAAACCAAAAGGCGAAAACCCGATCTCTGTTTGCTTGGGTACTGCTTGTTATGTTCGTGGTGCTGAAAAAGTTCTCGAGGAAATTAAAAAAGTTGCGAAAGTTGAAGTTGGTGAAACTACTCCTGACGGAAAATTCTCGTTGGCTTGTTTACGTTGCGTAGGTGCTTGCGGCTTGGCTCCGGTTTTGATGATCGGACAAAAAGTATATGGTCGCGTTGCTCCTGAAAAAGTAAACGAAATTTTAGCAGAGTACTAAAATTGGGCAGCAATGCCAAAGTTATAAAAAAGAATATTTCTTTTTCATAATAATTTTCCGAAGTCTTGAATTCAAGACTTCGGTTTTTTTTTTAATCAACAAAACACTAAAAATGTATTTAGTGTTTTGTTGATGAATTAAAAGTGAGGTTTACTTTGTTTGCAAAAATTGCATGAGACGTTGTGTGGCAAGACCGCGATGGCTGATTTTGTTTTTTTCGTCTAAAGACATTTGAGAAAATGTTTCTTGATAACCATCGGGAATAAAAATCGGATCGTAACCAAAACCATCTGTTCCGTGTGGAATTCGACCAATTTGTCCTTCAACCTTTCCTTCAAAAAGGAACTCTTTATGATCTATAATTAAAGCAATTACAGTTTTAAACCGAGCCGATCTGTTTTCTTTGTCCGACATTTCTTTTAAGAGTTTTTCGACATTATCGGCAAAAGAGCAACTTTCACCGGCATATCGTGCCGAATAAACACCGGGAGCTCCGTTTAAAGCATCAACCTCTAAACCGGTATCATCGGCAAAGCAATCAATACCATATTTTTGTACCACATAATGTGCTTTTTGTAACGCATTTTCTTGAAGCGTTGAACCTGTTTCGGGAATATCTTCACAACAACCGATCTCATCCAATCCGACAATTTCATAATCCGATCCTATAATAGAACGAATTTCGTGAAGTTTGTGCCGATTGTGAGTTGCAAATACAATTTTTTTTGACATAACTTTTTTTTATGGATGACTTTGAGTAAAATAATATTGCGAGCCAACGTGATTTACATTTGTTTTGTATTTGAATTAAAACCAAATGCTTAGGTGTATCACATACTGTTTTTCAATTTTACTGCAAAAGTAGATATATTTTTGAATGGTAATTATTTTTTTAATAACTGATTTATAATGAAATATGTAAAAAGTTTTCCATAAATTGATGTTGAAAACTCACAATAGTATTATTAAATTTACGTTCAAAGAGCTAATAACTTCGCACAATTACAAATAATATATTGTATGAAAAGAAAAAATTGCTTATTTTTTTTATGGTTGATCTCTTTGTTGAGCTTTTTCGTTTCTGCACAAGAAAGCGAGAGTTTACGCGAACAGAATCAATTATTTCGTAATGCGTTGGATTTGTTTAACAAAAAAGAATATACTTCGGCTCAACAATTATTTAAACAAATTGAAAATCGTGAAATTACGGGAAAAGAAAGTGCTTCAGTGGCATTTCATAATGCAGCTTGCTCGTACTATTTACATAACAACGATGCATTGCAACTTTTAACCGATTTTGTGGAAGATTTTCAAACCGCCAATGATGTTAATGAAGCCTATTTTTTGATTGGTAATGAATATTTTAACAATAAAAAATATAAACAATCATTAGAAGGTTATGAGCATACCAACACATTAAGATTAAACAATGACGAAATTTCACAATATTTCTTTAATAAAGGCTATTGCTTTTTGATGTTGGAAAATGAGGAAAAAGCTAAAGAACATTTTGATCAAATTAAAGCAGGAAATAACGAATATGCCTACAAAGCTCGTTTTTATAGTGCTACGTTAGATTATCAAAATGAGCGTTATGCAGAAGCCAGAACTGACTTTGAAACGCTCAAAGACATGGAAGATTTTTCGCAAAGAGTTAATTTGTATTTAATTGATATTGACCATAAAACACAAAATTGGGAACAAGTTACATTGTTTGATGATGAATTTTTAAATAATGTTTCAAAAAAAGAAAAAATAGCCATTGTTGCCATGAAGGCTGATGCATATTTTAATCGAGGTGATTACGAACAAGCTCAAAAATATATGGATATGTATGAAACGAAACTTCGAGGAAAAGAGAGCCGCATCATGCAATATCAATATGGTTTTATCTTGTATCAACAAAAATCTTATGCTCAATCGATTGAAAAATTGAACAAAGTAATTACAGAAAACGATTCATTAACGCAAAGTACCTATCAATTAATTGGTTATGCTCAATTGGCTTTAGACAAAAAGAAAGAAGCACAACGCTCTTTTTATTCAGGCTACAAAATGGATTTTCAACCTTCAATTACCGAAGAGTGTATGTTTAATTATGTGAAACTAGCTTGTGATCTATCGTATGACCCTTATAGGCAAGCGTTCAATATGATTAAACAATATATTGAAGAACATCCGGATAGCGAACAATCGGAAGAGGCTTATTTGTTGATTGTCAATTTATCGTTATCCACCAAAAATTATTCCGATGCTATTTCTGCTTTAGCGGAAATGAAAAATAAATCAAACGATATTTTGAAAATTGAACAAAAAATCCAATTTTTACATGCTGTGAATTTGATGAATGCCCAAAAATATCAAGATGCCATTAATTGGTTTCAACACGCCATTTCTAGTGATGCAGATATGAATTTGACAGCCAAAGCTACCTATTGGATGGCAGAATCGTATTATCGACTCAATATGCTTTCTGTTGCTGATACAGAGTACAAAAAATTCCAAAAAATGACAGCCGCTAAAGACCTTCCTTTTTATTATCAATCTTACTATCATTTGGCTTATATTCAATACGACCAAAAAAAATATGAAACTGCCATTACTCTTTTTGATGATTTTGTGAAAGCGCCCCATCAATCTGTGAGCATTTTGCGTGATGCTTTGACTCGTTTGGGCGATTGCAACTACATATTAAAAAATTATCAACAAGCAATAGAACAATATGATCAAGCTGTTGCCGTATCCGATCAAGAAGGCGATTATGCCATGTTTCAAAAAGCTTTGTGTTTAGGAGCTTTGAAAAGATATGACGAAAAAATCGAACAATTAAATTCGTTGATGAAAAGCTATCCAAAATCACCTTTAACACGCGAAATATTGTATGAATCTGCTATGACATATCTAATTTCCGATCACACCTCTCAAGCACTTACTTATTTTGATAAGGTTATTCAAAAATATCCAATGACACAATTTGCTGTAAAATCAAAACTAAGAAAAGGATTGATTCTTTATGGTCAAGACAAAAATCAAGAATCTTTGTTGGTTTTGAAAGATGTGGTTGATCATCATCCGGAAACATCCGAAGCTCACGAGGCACTGAAAGTGATAGAAAATATTTATTTAAGTATGAATAATATAGATGAATATTTAGCCTATACATCCAATGTTCCTTTTGCCGACATCTCACAAGCACAAAAAGATAGTTTGGCTTATTTTTCTGCTGAAAATGTTTATACACAATCCAATTATTCACAAGCTTTGTCTGCTTTTCAAACATATATTCAACAGTTTTCTAACGGAATTTTTATTAAAAATGCACGGAACTATTTAGCCGATTGTGCAATGAATTTGCAACAACCTGATGTAGCATTGGAACAATACGAAATCTTAGCTCAAACGCCCATTGAAAGCAACAAAGCAGCCATCGAAAAAGCAGCTGCAATGCAATATGAAAAAGGTAATTATCAACAAGCTCTTCAGCACTACAAAAACTATCGTATGCTTTCAACGCAAACCGGCGATTTAATAGAACCAACTATCGGAATAATGAATTGTTATAACCAATTACAACAATGGGATAGTTTATCAATGATTTCATTAGAGTTGCTTTCCATTCCCAATGTACCTAAAAATAAAATGGTTGAAGCGCATCAACATATAGCAACTGTGGCTGTTCAACAAAAAAACTGGGCATTGGCAAAACGTGAATTTCAAGTAGTTCGACTTCTTGGCAACGGCGAGGCGGCAGCAAAAGCTAACTACTATTTAACTGAAATTTTAGTGCAAGAAGAAAATTGGGATGCCGCTATGGAATCGGCTTACGATTTAATTAACGATTTTCCAAATGAAGATTATTGGGTCGTTTCCAGCTTTATTTTGTTGTCAGACATTTATGTAGCAAAAGAAAATATATTTCAGGCAGAACAAACTTTAAATAGTATTATTGAAAATTGCGATATCGAAACCTTGAAAAATCGTGCCATAGAAAAGTTAAATTCGTTAAAAATACAATATCCGGACCAAGAGCAAGAAACGAATGAAAATGAATGAAATGTTTTTTTTGAAATATATCAATAATTAGAAGAAATTATGAAAATCAATTATAATATTATGATTACCATCGCATTGTTGATGTTGAATATTGCGTTGGAAAAATTATCGGCTCAAACCGATACTACTCAAAAGACACAAGTCGAAAAAATGACTATCATTGGAATCGTTGAACCTACTATTGAACATGCGAAAAAACCGGAAATCAATCCGGAAATCAAAGACGAAACAGTCGATTTTCCAAAACCTGAATATCAATTACAACAAACTTCACCGTTAGCTACCTATAATCAACAAAATTCTTTTCCGTTTTATCCACTTCCCAAATATCAACCTACGGATGAAAATCATCGAAATTATTTGATTTTGGGATTTGCCAATTATTGGACTCCGTTAGCCGAGTTTTATGCCAATATGAATGCCCATCGTGAGCATGCTTTTGGAATCCATTTGAAACATTTATCGTCACAAGGAGGCATCGATAATTATGCTAAAAGTGCATATAGTCATAACAATATTGATGCTTATTACAAATATATGGGACGGAATTTTATAGTGAAAACGGATCTCTTTTTTGATCGAGATGTGGTTCATTATTATGGTTTCAATCCTACCGAATGGGAAGAAACAGGAAGGACGCTTCCCTCTAACGATTCTATTAAACAACGGTATGCTCTTTTAGGCGGTAATGTGCAATTTAGTAATAACTCATCACGACCTATTGATTTTCAATATTATGCAAATCTTGGTTTTTCCAATTTTTCTGATAGATACCAAAATCGTGAAAATCAATTCACTGCCGATTTCTCATTTAAAAAAGGGTTCAAATGGTTCCGTTTTAGCGATTATCAAACATTGGGTACAATGTTGAGTTTTAATTATTATGACGAAAAAGCATCCGATTTCTTTTACACAGAATCCATCAACACAATGCGTCAAACCATGCAAAATAACGCGTGGAAATTATCACTATTACCTTTTATTGGAGCTGCGTGGGACGAATATTATATACGTTTAGGCGTTGATTTGGCACTGACATCCACCGAAAATAAAACCGTTTTTCATGTGCATCCGGCAATAGAAGCCAAAGTGAAACTTATTACTGAAAAATTGGATATTTTTGCCGGTTTAGGCGGAAATATTGAACGTAATTCAATGAAAATGTTGGTAGAAGAAAATCCTTTTTTAGCTCCGTCAATGGCATTTACATTAGGAGACGCTACTTTTTTGAATAAAAAAATCACCATTTACGGCGGCATCAATGCCAATATTTTGGAGGGATGGGATTTGAAAGCAGGAGCCAACTATTCGTATATCGATAATATGCCTTTTTACACGATCGATAGTCAATGGATGATTCCAACTTATCAACCTTTTTTTGCCAATACTAACGAATTGAATGTTTTTTTGAATACTAACTATTCTTTTTCAAACAAAATTAGTGCTCAATTAAATGTCGATTTTTATTCATATACTTCAAAATCATTCCAATATGCTTACTATAAACCCAATTTTAAGATAAGTTTCATCGGTGAATATTGTCCGATACCTAAATTGAAAATAAATTTGGGATTTCGTTTTTATTCAAAAATGTGGGCATATAATGGCAATGCTTCCGAAGCGTCATCCATCAATCCGGAAAATAATATTCAATTGCCGTGTCTCTATGATTTAAATTTGGGAGGCGAATACAAGATTTGGAAAGAATTATATGGCTTTTTACAAATGAGCAATGTTATTGCTCAAAACTACCAACAGTTTCTCTATTATCCGACACAAGGAATTACATTGATGGTCGGAGCAAAATTCCGTTTTTAAAAATCTAAAATAAATAAAAATGAAAAAACAAAATCAATTATTATCTTTATTAGGACTCGTAATTCTTCTTTTAACATCTTGTCAATCAACTCAATTAACCAATATTTGGTCTGAGAAGGTGGAAACGCCCAAAGTTTATCAAAAATTTGCTGTAATTTGTATGTTGAAAGATCCGTCGATGCGAAATATCATGGAAGAAGAAATTACGGCTGCTTTTAATAGAAATGGTCTTACTGCCATTAAAGGAAATATGATCATCCCTGAAAGTAAAGATGTTACTAAAGAAATGGTTCAAGTGGCAATGCAAAATGCCAAGATTGAAGCTGTTGTAGTGTTGCGTCCTATGGGAGTAGAAAAAAATGTATATGTAGATACTTATTATTCTTACGGTTGGTATGGATATTGGGGAGGCTATTATCCCACATCTGTTTCTACATCAAAAAATTATAAAATAAGCAACGAAGTTTATGACCAAAAAGATCAGTTGATTTGGTCGGCTCAATCCAATTCTTGCGATCCGACATCGGTTCAAGAAGTAGCACAAAGTATTGCTACGGAAATGTTGCTTTCGTTACAAAGTTGTGGATGGGTGAAACTATCGAAAAATGATCAAAATCAATAATTTAATATTGTTTTGAACAAAATTTTTCGTGTTATTTAACAATTCTGGACGGATTTTCCGTAATATAATTTTTCCAACTCGACGCTTTTCCTGAATTTTGCTTGACTTTTGAAACATTCTTCGGAATAGTAATTTCCGATTGAAAATAATGACAAAGAGCCACTGCCACTGCATCAGAAGCATCTAAATATTCGGGTGTTTCTTTGATTTTGAGAATAGTTTGCAACATGGCAAAAACTTGCTCTTTGGAAGCTGCTCCGTTGCCGGTGATAGATTGTTTGATTTTTCGGGGTGCGTATTCCTGAATAGGTACTTCGCGCGATAAAGCTGCTGCAATTCCGACACCTTGAGCACGGCCTAACTTCAACATCGATTGAACATTCTTACCGAAAAAAGGTGCTTCTATCGCCATTTCGTCCGGATGAAATTCTTCGATTAAAGAAGTTGTTCTTTCAAAGATTTTTTTTAATTTTATCGCCTGATTTTCGTACTTCGAAAGTTTTAGTACACCCATGGTTATCAATGAGATAGATTTGTTTTGTTGTAAAATTAATCCATATCCCATGATGTTTGTGCCGGGGTCAATACCCAAAATGATACGTTCGTTGTTCAAAATCAAAATTATTTATGAAAAAAAACAAGGCAAAATTAAATAAATTTGCCAATCGTTCTTTTCGTATTGCAATTATTATTTTTGCGTATGGAACGGTGGCTTACGAACTTCTATACAAACGTGATATTAAAACGCTTTGGCAATCTGTGGTTCAAGTTGTTAATGAACCATTTTTTGCCATTTTATTGTCTATCATTTTCCTATTAATGTTTCTGAATATTGGTTTGGAAACTGAAAAATGGCGTTTTTTAGTCAAAAAATTGGAAAAAATCAATTTCCGTGATGCCGCAAAATCGGTGCTTATCGGTATGACTGTGGGAATTTTTACTCCTCAAAAAATCGGATCGTTCTTTGGACGTGCTTTTGTTTTAAAAGAAACTAATCCTTGGAAAGGTGTAGTGGTTTCTATTATCGGAAGTTTTAGCCAACTGCTTGCAACACTTTCATTTGGTACTGTTGGAGTGTTATTTATGATCAAAAAATTCAATTGGGTTGATCCGCGATTTGAAACTTTGATTTTTTGGGGCGGTTTTACAGTCGCTGCCATTATTTTGACGTTTCTTTTTCTCTTTTATTTTAAAGTGGGTGTGATCACCGATTTAGTTTCTAAAACATTAAAAAACAACAAATTTAAAATAAAACAATATCTTAGAACGCTTTCTGCTTATTCCAACAAAGAACTTTTAATTGTCTTTTTATATTCTTGTTCGCGTTATTTGATCTTTTCGTTTCAATTTTGGCTTTCTTTTCGTGTTTTTGGTATAAAATTACCTCTTTTGGAAGGCTTTTTACTAATTACTGTCATCTATTTCGCCCTTGCCGTTATTCCAACAATAGCTTTAGCTGAATTAGGAATCAGAGGTTCTGTCTCTTTGTTTATTTTACAATTTTGGAGCGATGCTAATGGCATTTTCTATGACGATTTGAGTATGCAAATTTTTATTGCGTCATCAATTATTTGGTTGATAAACATTATGTTACCATCTTTAATCGGAACTTTGTTTATTAAAGAATTGAATTTTTGGAGAAAAAAATCGTAATTATGATTATCCTTTACATTATTTCTTTTTTACTCATTTTCTGCGTTTTATTATACGCTTTTTTAATTACCACTTATACTATAGGATGGTTAAAAATTAAATATCAAGAAAATAAATCTTCTGAAAAACATTCTGTTTCTGTATTGATTCCGGCTCGCAACGAAGCGAAAAATATTGAACGAATATTACAAGCCATAAACCATCAAGAATATCCGAAAGAACAATTGGAAATTATTGTAGCTGACGATCATAGCGAAGATGAAACCGCTTCGTTGGTATCTCTTTTTATACAAAAGCATCCCGATTTTAACTTGAAATTGCATTCTGTTCAAGGAAAAGGGAAAAAATCGGCACTATCTGAAATGGTTCAAATGTCTAATAATGTGATAATTATTACAACTGATTCCGATTGTGTCCCGCAAAATAATCAATGGATTCGATCCATCGTTTCTTGTTTTGCGGAAAATACGCAGTTGGTTTCAGCTCCGGTAGTTTATTTTCAGAAAAAAGGAGTTTTTCAAAATATGCAGTCGCTTGAATTTCTGACACTTATTTCATCGGCTGCAGGTGCCATCGGTATTCACGCTCCTTTTATGTGCAACGGAGCCAATATCGCCTTTCGGAAAACGGCTTTTCTTGAAACACACGGCTTTGAAAATGATACGTTTGCATCGGGTGACGATGTCTTTTTGTTGGAACGTATTTTACAACGTTATGGTGCTGAATCAGTGCGATTTGCAAAATCAAGACAAGCCATTATTGAAACCGATTCGATGCCAACTTTATCGAAATTCTTTCAACAACGAATTCGTTGGGCAGGCAAAAGTGTCGGGTATAAAAATCCTGTTTCCATTTTCACTTCTTACATCGTTTTTTTCAACGCTTTTTCAATCATATTATCTTCTATTTTAGGATTTTATCATCCTATCTTTTGGATAATGGCGGTCATTTTTTTAATCGTAAAAATGATAGTCGATGTTCCGATTTGTTGGATGATTTTAAAATTTTTCAACCGAATTTCTTTATTTAAGATTTACGTACCTTTGCAAATTGTTTATCCATTTTATATTTGTGGAACCGCTATTCTTTCTTTATTTATTCAACCAAAATGGAAAGGAAGATCTTTGAAAAAACATTGAATATTAATAATTTAAATATTATGGAAGTAAAAATTAACAACGTTGGTAATGATGTAGTCATTGTTTTAAACGGAAGATTGGATTCAATCAATTCTGCTGATTTTGAAAAACTTATGGAGCCGATCATGACAAGTGATATGGCAAGTGTCGTTATCGATTGTACGGAATTTGTTTACATTAGCAGTGCCGGTTTGCGGGTATTTTTAAAAATGCAAAAAGCCGCTAACGCAAAAAAAGGAAATCTCCGTATTAAAAATTTGAATTCCGACATTAAAAGTATTTTTGATATGACAGGGTTTACACAACTCTTCAAATTTGAATCATAAACAACATTATATGAAAAAACAATTTTGCAACATAACACTGATTTTTAGTGTTATGATTTTTTGTTATGCTTGTTCTTCAACAACATCAAACGAAAAAACGGCAGCTCAAGATAGCACAGCAAATTTTAATGAATCGAACAAATTTGCTGGAACAAAAATTGCTGTTGTGTTGGGATCAACACATGATCAATTTGTTACAGCGAATTATCCTGATGCGGAAATCATTCGTTTTGATAATTCACCCGATTTATCAATTGCTTTGAAAGCCAAACAATGCGATTTGATGTTAATGGATGGTTTTACCGGTGAACTTTATCTTAAAGACGATCCATCATTAGCGATTTTTAAAGAAAATGTAATACAAGAGCCGATCGGTTTTGGTTTTAATGACGACAATTTATGCAATGAGTTTAATCAAATGCTTAGTGAATTAAAACAATCGGGTGAACTTCAATCGATTATTGATAAATGGTCGAATGATATGGGCGATGCCGAAATTCCCGATTTTTCTGATGTACCGAAAAATGGCGTACTTCGCTTAGCTACTCCCGAAACGAATCCGCCTTTTTGTTTTTTTAAAAACCAACAACACGCAGGCATTGATTTGGAATTGGCTTTCATCTTTGCGGCTCGTCTCAATAAAGAAATTTCAATCATCAATGTGCCTTTTAACGCGCTCATGCCTTCGCTTTCGTCTCACAAAGTTGATGTTATATGTTCAGGAATCACCATTACGGAAGAACGTTCTAAACAAGTGAAATTTTCAGATGTTTACTACGAATCAAAAGCCAATTTATTGACATTAAAAGAAAATCTTAATCCTACTCAAATAACCAATAAAAATATTTATTCTTCTTTCTCCGATTTAGAGGGGAAAAAAATCGCTGTGCTTTTAGGTTCTACACAAGATTATTATGCCGCTGAAAATTTTCCTAAATCCACCATTTTACGAATAGATGCGATCTCTGATTTGCTGATGGCTTTGACGACCAATCGTTGCGATGCTGCATTGATTTCCAACGAACAAGCAGTTTTTTTTATGAAAACTAATCCCGATTTCGGTTTTCTTAAAGAAAATTTATACAACGATTCCATTTCCATGGGTTTCCCAAAAGGTAATGATGCCATGGTGCAAAAATTCAACGACTTCTTGGTTAAAATCAAAAAATCGGGTTTGTATCAACAAATTTATGATCGGTGGATGAACGACCAAGCATCAACCATGCCCGTTATCGAAAATTCCGGCAAAAATGGTACACTGAATATTGGTACTGAAGGACAATCAGTTCCATATTCTTATTTGAAAGACGGAAAAATTGTGGGGTTTGATATTGAACTTATCTATCGTTTTGCAGCCGAAATAGAAAAAACACCGAAATTGTTTACCTATAATTTTTCAGGATTGATTCCGGCTTTGGCTACCGGAAAAGTTGATGTGATTGCTAATAATATAATGGTAACCGAAGAGCGAAAAAAAGAGGTTGCTTTTACTAACGGATATTGTATTAAAAGTACCGGAATTATTTGCAAAAAAGAACATTTGTCTTCCAATGAAAATATCAACGACGGAAGTAATCTCGAATCAGCTACAATAGGCGTAATGACCGGAAGTTTAGCCGAAATGTATTTGAAAGAACATTATAAACAAGCAAAAATTCAATGTTTCGATGATATTATGGATGCGGTCACTGCATTGAAAACAAATAAACTTCAGTATGTGATGACTGCTTTTACAACTACCATAACGGCGACAAAAAATAATCCCGATTTACTGCTGTTACCGAAAGAATATACGCATGAAGGTGCCGGAATCGCTTTTCCAAAAAATTCTTCGTCCGAGCTTTTAAATAAAACCAATGCTGTCATTAAACAACTAAAAGAGGATGGTACGTTGGATCAAATGATTGACCGTTGGACAAAAAACGAAGGAAAAGACTATGAAAAAGTTGATGTTCCACAAGTGAAAGATGGTCCCGTTTTAAAAGTCGGATGTGCCGCCAATCGTGAGCCTATGTGTTTCATTCAAAACAAAAAAATAGTTGGATTGGATTGCGAACTGATTGAACGTATTGCATATCAACTTGGAATGAAAGTTGAATATACTGATATGAAATTTTCAGCATTGGTAGCTGCTTTAACCACAGGAAAAGTGGATGTGGTTATTTCAAATTTTACCGCTACAGAAGAACGAAAAGAAAAAGTCGATTTTTCGGAGATTTATTTTGTGAATCCACAAATGTTATTGACTAAAAATAACAATTCGTCACAGATGATAGGGCAGTCTTGGTGGAGTAGTATTAAAGAGAGTTTTTACAATAACTTGATTCTCGAACAACGCTATTTGTTGATTTGGGACGGACTTAAAGTTACTTGCCTGATTTCGTTGCTATCCGTGATTTTGGGAACCATTTTGGGCGGTTGTATCTGTTTTATGCGAATGAGCAAAAATTTGATTCTGAAAAACATTGCCAAAGTCTATATCGACTTGCTACGAGGCATACCGCAAGTGGTTTTGTTGATGATTATGTTTTATGTCGTTTTTGCTTCGTCAAATATTACCGGTGTAACCGTTGCTTCCATCACCTTTGCGTTGAATTTTGCCGCTTATGTCTCAGAAGTGTTTAGAACATCCATTACCGGCGTAGGGAAGGGGCAAACCGAAGCGGGTATCGCCATGGGATTTAACAAAGTGAAAACATTCATCAACATTGTGTTACCGCAAGCTGTTCAAAAAGTTTTACCTGTTTTTAAAGGCGAATTTATTTCATTGGTGAAAATGACCTCCATCGTAGGATACATCGCCGTTCAAGACCTGACAAAAGCGAGCGACATCATTCGCAGCCGCACCTTCGATGCCTTTTTCCCGTTGATTATGGTCGCCATTTTATACTTCGTTTTGGCTTGGGTTTTAACACAATTGTTGACATTAATAGAGATTAAAACGGCTCCTAAAAGAAGTAAAGGTCCAAAAGGCAATTGATTTTTTTGTGAAAAATCTATAAATGGAAACTTATTATAAGATGAATCGAACAGCAAAACGGTTATTTCGGTTTTTTTGTTTTTTGATACTAACAATTCATAGTAGTGCTTGTTCGTATCAATCTAATGATCAATCAAACAACTTGTTGAATTCATCAAATAGTAATTCCATTATTGGCGAAAATGACAACAAAATTGTTGCTGAAACTTCTTTATTTCAATCGATTGACGATTTAAAAGGTAAAAAAATCGGTGTTCTTTTAGGATCCATTCAAGATTTGTATGTTACAAAACATTTTCCTGAATCAGAAATCATTCGTGTTGAACGACTTCCCGACTTAACATTAAGTCTTGCCAACCAAAAATGCGATGCCATCGTCATTCATCGTGAAGAAGGTGTGTTGTATTTACAATCTAATCTCGATTTTGCCTATTTGGAAGAAGTA
>JAQUSR010000027.1 GCA_028710155.1 Bacteroidales bacterium
TTCTCTTTCCCGTTTTTGCTGCCGTGCTGCTGCTGACCTTGATTTTGGTTATCTGTTTCGTTCCCAACGCTAAAAGCGAAGAAACATCGAAACCTACCACCTTCAACAACTGCTTGAAAGCCTTAAACGATCCCTATATTTTAATGATGTTTCTGGGAATTTTCTTTTATTGCGGTGCCGAAGCATCTATGTTCAACCGCATCCCTTCCCTATTGATGGAAAATAATCCCGAAATTACGCCGACTATGGGCAACATCGTTTTAATCATTGCTTTATTTGTCGGAAGATTTGTCGGCGGTGTTACTCTTCGTTATATCAAACCCACTGTTTTTCTGTGGATCACTATCGCCATTTCCATTTTGGGTAATATCATGCTTTTTTTGCCCTACAACGCTATTACAACATGGACAAGTTTCATCCTCATCGGATTGGGATTTGCCAACATTTTCCCGTTAATTTTCTCCATTTGTGTGGATCATAAACCCGAAAAAACCAACGAGATTTCCGGTTTGATGACTACCGCCATAGTTGGAGCCGCCTTTGTGCCGTTGGTCACCGGTGCCGCTGCCAACTTGAATCCGAAATATGCTTTTATCGTTACCATCATTTGTTTAATATATCTTCTTTTTGTTGCGTGGAAACAAAAAAACTCTTCAAAAAAATAATTAAATTTTATCTATGAAAAAAATCGTTCTCTTCTGCTGTTTGTGTGGAATCATCATTCCCATCGTTGCTCAAAATCAAAGTTTAACACAATATGTCAATCCGTTGGTCGGCACCGATTTTCACGGACACACCTTTCCGGGAGCCATTACGCCTTTCGGTGGTGTTCAACTCAGTCCCGATACCCGTTTAGACGGCTGGGATGGCTGTTCAGCCTATCACTATTCCGATACGATTGTGTATGGATTTTCGCACACCCACTTAAGCGGCACCGGCGTTTCCGATTACGGCGATGTGCTAATAATGCCTTTTGTCGGACAACCTTCGGTCATCAACACCGACTATTGCTCTGCTTTTTCTCACGATGACGAAATTGCCACTCCGGGATATTATGCCGTCCGACTGAAAAAAAATAATGTTTTTGTGGAATTGACGGCAACACCACACGTTGGTGTTCATCGCTACACCTTTCCCAAAGGAACCATGCCAAAAGGAATCATCATCGATTTGAAACATCGCGATGTGGTTTTGAGCAGCGGTTTAGCACAAGTGAATGAAAATAAAATTGTAGGTCATCGCAACTCGCACGCATGGAATCCCAATCAATTTTTATCGTTTGCCCTTCAAACCACTAAAGCCATTCAAAAAATCGACTATTACATTGATGACATAAAAGTGGAAAATATTGATTCTTTGGGTATTGAAGGAAAAAATTGCAAAGCTGTAGTTTATTTCAAAGAACAAACTCAATCGGTGGAAGTCAACGTGGCTATCTCTGCAGTAGACATCGAAGGTGCAAATAACAATTTGACAGAAATCAAAGGAAAACGTTTTCAAGCCGTCAAAGATCAAGCGGTTGAACAATGGGAATTGGAATTGAAAAAAATCAAAGTAGAAACGCCCGATTTGGAATTAAAACGCAATTTTTACACTGCTTTGTATCACTGTATGACAGCACCTTATCTATTTTCTGATGTTGACGGACGCTATCGCGGTCAAGATCAAAAAATTCATCAAGTAGAAGATGGACGTAGAATGTATACCGTTTTTTCCTTGTGGGATACTTATCGAACATTGCATCCGTTGCTCACCCTCATTGATCGCGAACGCACACAAGATTTTATTTATAGTTTTATCAAACATTACGAACAAGGAGGATTGCTTACGTTTTGGGAATTAGCAGGTCATGAAACTATGTGTATGATTGGTTATCACTCTGTTTCGGTGGTTTTAGATGCCTACATCAAAGGAATCAACAACTTCGATACCGAAAAAATGTTGCAAGCTATGATTGAAAGTGCCAAACTCAAAAAGTTAGGACGACCGGAAATGGCACAATACGGCTACATTCCCGGTGATAAAGAACACGAATCAGTTTCCAAAACGTTGGAATATGCTTACGATGATTGGTGTATTGCCCAATTTGCCAAAGCTATCGGAAAAGATGATGTTTATCAAGAATTTAACGAGCGATCACAATACTACAAAAACATTATGGATCGTAAAGGTTTTATGCATCCGAAAATCAACGGCGGATTTGTAGATCCTTTTGACCCGACGGAAGTCAACAACCATTTCACAGAAGCCAACTCATGGCAATATTCCACTTATGTACCTCACGATTTTGAAACCTACCTTCAACTAATGGGCGGTGAAACAGCAACAGAAGCTTTCATCGACTCACTATTCAGTACCTCATCATTGATGGGCGGTCGTCATCAGGTGGACATTACCGGCTTAATCGGGCAATATGCCCATGGCAACGAACCTAGCCATCATGCAGCCTACCTTTACAATTATTTGGGAAAACCATGGAAAACACAATCCTTGGTTCGTCGCATTTTACAAACCTTATACACCTCGAAACCGGACGGATTGTGCGGCAACGAAGATTGTGGTCAAATGTCGGCTTGGTATGTGATGAGTGCCTTAGGTTTTTATCCCGTCTGCCCGGGCGATCATCAATACGCCATCGGATCACCTCTTTTCGATAGAGCCACTATCCAACTTGAAAACGGCAAAACACTTGCCATTTGGTGCTATAACCAAAAACCCGAAAATTGCTATATCACCTTAGCTTCTCTCCAACAAAAAACATGGAAAAAATCGTTTTTCACTTACGATGATATTAAAAACGGTGCTTTGATAGAATTTTCTATGACCGATATTCCCAACAAACAATTTGGCAAAGAATACGCTTTTAGACCTAAAAGCAAAGTAGAACCAACCATCACCATTGTTCCCTATTTTTCAACAGATCAAAAAAGTTTTAGAGACTCAATGTTGTTGAATATCAAATTATATGGACCATCCAGTCGATTAAGAGACAAGACGTTGCCTTATCCTCAAAAAACCGATAGAATTTATTACACATTGGATGGATCTACTCCCACTTTACAATCTGCACAATTTTCAGAACCAATGTTTATCAATACCACTACCACTGTGAAAGCTGCTGCATACAACGAAACAACCGGTTTCAGTAAAGTTGTGGAAGCCAACTATGTACAATATATTAAAGACAAAACCATCTCTATTCGTTCTACTTACGGAAGTCAATACACTGCCGGAGGCGATGATGGTTTGATTGACAAAATTCGCGGTTCCGAAAATTTTCGTTTAGGCGGCTGGCAAGGTTATCAAGACCAAGATTTTGAAGCTACCGTAGATCTTTTGGAGAGCAAAGAAATCAACGAAATTGGTGCAGGCTTTTTGGAAGAAATAAAATCGTGGATATGGTTTCCCAAAAACGTTACTTTTGAAATTTCTGACGATAACGAGCATTTTGAACTTTATGGAAAAGTAGAAAATTTGCATCCCGATAATGATTATACGCCAAAAGTAGAAGATTTTTCGGTGAAGAAAAAAGCCAACGCACGATATATCAGAGTGAAAGCCGAAAATTACGGAACTATTCCCGAATGGCATCTCGGTGCCGGTTATCCCGCTTATATCTTCATCGATGAGATTTTTATTCATTAAAAACAAAAAACTTTATTATCATGAAACCAAACGCATTCAATATTATTCTATTAGATGATTTATCGCCACAAATTGAAGAATCACTTTCATTCATTCAACAATGTGGAAACAAACACTTGATGAATATTACTGTTTTGCATATTTTGGATAAAGAACATGAAGCCCTTTTTCAACTTCAAAACATCACCAATGAAGAGGCTGAACAAACATTACATCAACGCATCCAAAGCCTATCACAGCAATGGAACCTTGATTTGAATTTACACTTTGAAAAAGGTAATATTTTTGAAACCATTCCAAAAATTGCTGATGACATTCATGCACAATTGATTTTGTTTCATCCGCACAACATCACTCCTTTTCAAGAACGCACGGCCAGCAATGCTTTCCGGTTGATTGAAAAATCGACTATTCCCATTGTCGTCATACATTCTCTAACCGCTCAATCTTTCGATAAAATCATCACTAATTCCATAGATAATATTCATAAAATCACCGATTTACTAAATATAAACGATTCTGTTATCGAAAATATGGATGACTGCACCCGATGGGAAAAAGCCCTGATCATTTTTCAACTTCCCTCAACGATGCACTTCACAAAAGAACAACAAAAGTCCATCGAGAAGTTGATTTTCAACGATGCACATCTTCCGGTCATTTTCCGAAAAGAACCATCTAGTCTTTAACCACAATTTCATAACACACTCAAAACCATGACAGCCGAACAAGCACAAGAGCGCATTCAAGCCTTAACATCGGAGTTGGAACGGCACACCTATTATTATTATGTATTGAATCAACCCGAAATTAGCGATGAACTTTTTGATCAATTGTTACGCGAACTTGCCGATTTAGAAGCCGAATATCCATGGTTTGCATCTCCCGATTCTCCTACACAACGTGTCGGCAGCGACTTGACTAAGAATTTTGAGCAGGTCAAACACAAATATCCCATGCTTTCGTTAGGCAATACTTACTCCATAGAAGAAGTTGCCGATTTTCACCAACGCGTCTGCAAATTATTGGAAAACAATGAGCCGGAATATATTTGCGAACTCAAATTCGACGGTTTGGCCATTAGTTTAAGCTACGAAAACGGTCGTTTAAAACGTGCTGTTACGCGTGGAGACGGCGTAAAAGGCGACAACGTAACCAACAACATTCGCACCATCAAAAGTATTCCACTCAAATTGCAGGGTGATTTTCCGAATGATTTTGAAATTCGTGGCGAGATTCTTATGCCTTTTTCAGCCTTTGATGCGCTCAACAAAGAACGTGAAGAAGTTGGAGAACAACCTTTTGCAAACCCGCGCAATGCCGCAGCAGGAAGTTTAAAAATGCAAGACCCTACTGAAGTGGCAAAACGAAAATTGGACGGTTATATGTACTTTGTAGTTGGAGATAACTTACCGTTTACCAACCACTTAGAAAGTCTGCAACAAGCTAAAACTTGGGGATTTAAGATTTCGGATTTCACCAAAAAATGTACTTCTATCAACGAAATTTTCGATTATATCAACTATTGGGACAAAGAACGCAAAACCTTACCGATTGCAACCGATGGTGTTGTGATCAAAGTTAATGATTTTCAACAACAAAAAACGTTAGGATTTACAGCAAAATCGCCTCGGTGGGCTATCGCTTACAAATTCAAAGCCGAATCGGTGTCAACACCTCTCTTATCGGTTGATTTTCAAGTCGGAAGAACGGGAATCGTAACTCCGGTAGCCAATTTGCAACCGGTTTTGTTGGCAGGTACTATCGTAAAACGGGCATCGCTGCACAACGCCGACATTATCAGTGCGTTGGATTTGCATTACGGCGATTGGGTTTTTGTAGAAAAAGGCGGAGAAATTATTCCGAAAATCACAGGGATAGATCCCAATAAACGTATCGAAACCGCTGACTTTGTGAAATTTATCACTCATTGTCCCGAATGTGGTACACCGTTGATTCGCGAAGAAGGAGAAGCTGGCTTTTATTGTCCTAACGAATGGGGCTGCCCGCCACAACAACGTGGTAAATTAGAGCATTTCATCGGACGAAAAATGATGGATATCGATAGTTTGGGCGAAGGAAAAATCGAAATTTTGTATGATAACGGATTGGTGAAAACTGCAGCCGATTTATACAAACTTACTTACGATCAACTATTGGGTATTGAAAAAACTTTTGAAGATGAAAACGGAAATGTTCGTAAAGTCAGTTTCCGTGAAAAATCGACAGAAAACATTTTAAAAGGCATCGAAAAATCGAAATCGGTACCTTTTGAACGCGTTTTGTATTCGTTGGGCATTCGCTACGTGGGCGAAACTGTAGCCAAAACATTAGCCAAACATTTTAAGAATATTGAATCATTAAAAAAAGCTACCTTTGACGAATTGATTTTGGTGAAAGACATCGGCGAAAAAATCGCTCAATCCATCATCAAATGGTTTCAAGTAGAACAAAATATAATTTTAATTAATGAATTAAAAAACAACGATATAAAACTCGAAATTCAACAAAACGAAACGGAAATCACCTCCGATATTTTGTCCGGAAAAATTATTGTCATCAGTGGCGTTTTTCAACATTTCAGTCGCGAAGAAATGAAAGCTGCTATCGAAAACAACGGCGGTAAAAATGCCTCTTCCATTTCAAAAAAGACTTCATTTATCGTTGCCGGCGACAATATGGGACCTTCAAAATATCAAACTGCACAAGAATTAAACATTCCGATCGTTGCAGAAGATGAATTTCTTCAAATGATTCATTTGGATCATCAATCGTAAAAAATTGATTTATATCGTTATAAACTATCAAAAAATGAAAAAAAATATCGGACTGATCATCATTTTGTGGCTATCTTTTTTTTACGGAATCGCACAAGATAAACATATTATCATATTGCATACCAACGACATGCACAGCCAAATGATTCCTATAAAAAGTGGCGATGAGAAAAATTCGGGAGGAATGTTGCGTTTGGCGGCTGCCGTTGAACAAGTTAGAAGCGAAAACAACAACGTATTGTTGTTTGACGCAGGCGATTTTTGGCAAAGTACCTCCTACTTTAACCTCTTTCACGGCAACGCCGACATCGATATGATGAATGCGTTAAAATACGATGCCGTAACCTTGGGAAATCACCAATTCGATCTTGGAATCGATACACTCATTGATCGTTTAAAAAAAGCTGATTTTCAAATACTTTTAGCTAATTTTGATCTATCACAATCGCGTTTGAAAGATTGTGTGAAACCTTACACGATCTTTGAAAAAGACGATCTCAAAATTGGCGTCATCGGCGTTTGTGTTGATTTAAAAGGTTTGGTCAACGAATCCGTTTTAAAAGAGGTGATTTACAAAGACCCGATTCCCATTGTTAATGAATTGGCTACTATGCTGAAAGAACAAGAAAAATGTGATATCGTAGTTGTTTTATCACATTTAGGCTATAAAAATCGAAGTGATGTGAATGATGTAACATTAGCACAACAATCCGAAAATATTGATATCATTTTGGGTGGACACACCCATACAAATCCCGATCAAGTTGCTGATGTTCAAAATAAAAACGGAAAAAATGTCATCATTCGTCAAATGAGAAAATCGGGAATTTATTTAGGACGTATTGATATAAAAAAATGATTTTCAAACATTCGTTACAATACAAAAAAGATTTCAATAGACATTAAAAATATTCATTTAAACTAATTGATTATGAAAAGATTTGCACTCATTGGTGCCGCCGGATATATAGCTCCCCGACATTTAAAAGCCATCAAGGAAACAGGAAATTGTTTGATTTCAGCTTTAGATCCGTTTGATAGTGTTGGAATTATTGACAGTTTTTTCCCCGATGCCGATTTTTTTACAGAACCGGAACGTTTCGACCGCCATTTAGACCGATTGAGACGTAAAAATCAAAAGATCGATTATGTTAGTATATGCTCTCCTAATTATCTACACGACAGTCATATACGACTTGGAATTCGCAACGGTACTGATGTCATTTGCGAAAAGCCCATTGTGTTAAATCCATGGAATGTCGATGCGCTCATCGATTTAGAAAAAGAAACTGGTAAAAATATTTACAATATTTTGCAACTACGTTTGCATCCCAGCATCATAGCCATGCAAGAAAAATTGGCAAACGCTCCCAAAGACAAAATTTTTGATGTCGATTTGACCTATATCACCGGAAGAGGAAAATGGTATTACTATTCGTGGAAAGGCGATGAAAAAAAATCGGGCGGCGTTGCCACCAATATTGGCGTTCATTTTTTCGATATGCTCATTCATTTATTTGGAGCTGTTAAAAATAATGTAGTTCATTATAGTTCACCGGAAAAAATGGGCGGATTTTTGCAATTAGAACGCGCCCGCGTGCGTTGGTTTTTGAGTATCGATGTCAATGATGTACCACAAAAATTATTAGAACAAGGACAACGCACCTATCGTTCTATCACTATCGGAGATGATGAGTTGGAATTTAGTGGCGGTTTTACCGATTTACACACCGTTTCGTATCAAAAAATTTTGGAAGGAACCGGTTTCAGAATCGAAGAAGCACGTCCCTGCATCGAAGTTGTTTCTCAAATTCGTAATTTTTCACCTCTTGGTTTACAAGGTGATTATCATCCGTTTTTGAAAAAATAGACCTATTTATTATATGAAAATTTTAGTTACCGGTGGAGCCGGATATATTGGATCTCATACCGTTGTTGAATTACAAAACAAAGGTTATGATGTAATTATTGCAGACGATTTATCCAATTCTCATTATTCTGTCATCGACAATATTGAAAAAATAACCGGAAAAAGACCTGAATTTGAACAAATTGACTTAAAATTTTCCAAAGAAACAAAAGATTTATTCAAAAAATATCCCGATATTGCAGCCGTCATTCATTTCGCAGCCTCTAAATCGGTTGGCGAATCGGTTAAAGTTCCGTTAAAATATTATCGAAACAACATTAATTCGTTGGTTAATGTATTAGATTCCATGGATTTAACAAAATGTTTCGGAATCGTTTTTTCATCATCTTGCACTGTTTATGGTCAGCCCGATCATCTTCCTATCACCGAATCATATCCGATGCAAAAAGCATGGTCGCCCTACGGACACACTAAACAGATCTGTGAAGAAATTATTGAAAATGAGGTCAAAGCATCTAAAATCAACGGAATTTTATTACGCTATTTCAATCCCATCGGCGCACACGAAAGTTCTCTTATCGGTGAATTGCCGTTAGGCATTCCCGATAATTTAGTACCCTATATCACACAAACAGCTATCGGAAAGCGAGAAATCTTACGAGTTTTTGGTAATGATTACAATACGCCCGACGGCACCCCTATTCGCGATTACATTCACGTTGTCGATTTAGCCAAAGCCCACGTTTGTGCCGTTGAACGACTGATTCAAAATCAAATGAAAAAACGAGTAGAAATTTTCAACTTAGGAACAGGAAAAGGATATTCTGTTTTAGAAGCCATTCATGCTTTTGAAAAAGTTAGCGGTAAAAAGTTGAATTACAAAATTGTAGAACGAAGAGAAGGTGATATAGAAAAAATTTGGGCAGATGCCTCTTTTGCCAACCAAGAATTGGGATGGAAAGCTGAAAAAACTTTGGACGAGATGATGGATTCGGCTTGGAAATGGGAACAACATTTAATCCAACAATAACTAAATTATCATTTTATGAAACGCAAAATCAAAAATCCATATATAGGTGTCGAAAATTACAATTGTTTCGGTTGCTCGCCTGATAATCCCATCGGATTACAATTAAAATTTTATGAAGAGGGCGATTTTGTGGTAACAGATTGGCAACCGAGTGTTAATTATCAAGGTTTTGTCAATATTTTGCACGGAGGAATAATGGGGACGTTAATTGATGAAATTGCCAGTTGGGTGATATTTATTAAACTGAAAACCGGCGGTTTTACCTCCAATATGTCGCTCCGTTATAAACATTCTGTTCGCACAGACGAAGGTCCCGTGCATCTAACGGCAAAAATTGCTCAAACCAGAAGAAACTTAGTGGATGTGGATGTGAAATTGTATGATTGTCACGAAAACCTTTGTGTGGAAGGAATCGTTACCTATTTCACCTATTCGCAAGAAAAAGCCCAAACGATAAAGGTAATTCCAAAGATAGACGCATATTACGAAGACGAATAGTAAACGACATCATACTATTTTGGAACGATTTCAGAAGTTTATGATTTAAATCACAAATCATTGTATTCTATTAATTTTTAAACATTTACAAATTAATTAAAATAATATTTTGGAGACAATGCCTCTTTCTGAAAGAATAATTAGAAAAAAATACAAAAAAATTTTTTAATAATCCATATTCTAAAAAATAGCTGTATATTCGCAGTCGCAAAAAAGGAGTATTTGTTTTTTGTTTAGTTATTTGAAAACCATGTAGTTATAATCCGGAGAGGTGTCCGAGTGGCTTAAGGTCCACGCTTGGAAAGCGTGCGTACGCCCAAAGCGTACCGCGGGTTCGAATCCCGCCTTCTCCGCCAACTTAAATTATTAATTAGAAATTATTATTAAAAAAATCAATTAAAGATCAGTTATGAAAAAATTGTTTGCAATTTTCGCAATGGTAGGCATCCTTACTTTTGGATATACCAGTTATGCACAAGACGCTGTTGAAGACCAACCGACACAAACAGAACAAGCTGCTGAACCGGCAGCCGTTGCAGAAGAAGTTACAGCAGCAGCTCCTGTTGTTGAAGAACAATCCTTCACACAAACTTTGAAAGTAAAATTTATCGAGGGTGATGTAATGTGGATGACTCCCGTACTCCTCTGCCTAATTTTAGGACTTGCTTTCTCCATCGAAAGAGTTCTTTATTTATCTCTTTCACAAACTGATACTAAAAAATTGCTCAACAAAGTATCCGATGCTTTGAAAAAAGGCGGTATCAGTGAAGCTCAAAAACTTTGTCAAAACGAACGCGGTCCTGTTGCCAGTATTTTTTATCAAGGACTTTCACGTTACGACCAAGGTTTGGAAGATGTTGAAAAATCAATCACATCTTACGGTGGTGTAGCCATGGGAAAATTGGAAAAAGGTTTATCATGGATTGCATTGTTTATCGCATTAGCACCTATGTTGGGATTCTTAGGAACAGTTATTGGTATGGTTCAAGCATTTGATATGATTGAAGCAGCCGGTGATATCAGCCCGACGGTTGTAGCAGGTGGTATTAAAGTTGCTCTTTTAACAACTTTGTTTGGTTTGATCGTTGCTATTATCCTCCAAATTTTCTACAACTTCTGCTTGGAAAAAATCGCTTCTATCGTAAATGATATGGAAGACAGTTCTATCTCTTTCATGGATTTATTGATCGATTATAAAAAATAATTTTATTAAAAGCCTCATTTAACTATTATGGACAAAAAAATATTTTTAATTACTAAGATAATCACGTGGGTTATCATGGGATTATCTGTAATTCTTGGGATTATGCTTATTGCACAATCCTCAGATTTAAAGAAAGTTACTGAGGAGTCTTTGAATTCGTCGCTTATTAGTTATAGTTTCTATCTTTGCTATTTAGCTGTTGCTATCGCCATTATAGTTACTTTAATATTCCCTATAATTAATACGATTACTAACCCGAAACAATTGCTGCGAGTCTTATTTCTATTTATAGGATTTGTAGTAATCGGCGTTATTTCATATTTTATGGAAAAATTTGGTAGTAACGAATTATCTACGACTGAATTAATGAGATTAAACACCTCAGAACAAACTGCAATGTGGGTGGGTGTAGGTATTAATTTTACCTATATTATGTTTTTGCTCTCAATTATTGTTTTTATTTATACTGCTGTTAGAAATTTATTAAAAAAATAAACTATGGCAAAAAAATGTCCGGAAATCAATGCCGGTTCAATGGCTGACATCTCCTTCTTGTTGTTGATTTTCTTTCTTACAGCCACAACTATGGATGTAGATACGGGAATTGCCAGAAGATTGCCACCTCCATTGGATCCGACACAAGAACCGCCAGATATCAAAAAACGTAATATCCTTGATGTATTTGTTAATAAAAATAACAGATTAATGGTCGGGGGAAGACCTTGTGATATCTCGCAATTAAAGGAAAAGACCATAGAGTTTATTGCTAATCCCACCAACTACGAACATTATTCTGAAAAAAGAGAAGTTGAAATTCCTGAATTGGGCGGTACCATGCAAGTTTCAAGAGGTATTATCTCTTTGAAAAACGACAGAGGAACTGCATACGATATGTATATTCAAGTACAAAATGAGTTAGCCTCTGCTGTTGATCAACTTCGTGATGAATTGTGTAAAGAAAAATTTGGTGTCAACTTTGTGGATCTCAAAGATGAAGAAAAAATAAAAGCTATCCAGAAAGCTGTTCCCGTTGCTATTTCAGAAGCAGAACCGGAAGAAATTAAATAAGGAGGTATTATGTCAAAATTCACAGGAAAAAAACAAAAAGAGGTTCCAGCCATTAGCACCGGCTCTATGCCCGATATTATCTTCATGTTGATATTCTTCTTTATGGTTTCAACCACTATGCGTCAAAATACGCTCTTGGTGAAAATTAGTGCCCCTGAAGCAACTCAAATTGCTAAATTGGAACGTAAATCGTTGGTGAGTTTTATCTATATGGGACAACCAACTCAAAAACAATTAGGTACTGAAACACGTATTCAATTGAACGACCAATTTGCTACTCCTCAAGATATTCCCGAATATATTGCTATGGAACGCGAATCTCGCGACGAAGCTGATAGAAAATTATTGACTACCTCTTTAAAAGTTGATAAAGACGTAAAAATGGGAATTGTTACTGACGTAAAACAAGAATTACGTAAAGTAGGTGCTTTTAAAATCAACTATTCTACCCGTAAAAAAGTAGAGAAAGAATAAAAAAATTGTTCAATTTTCATACTTCATTGAAAGAGACCGTTATTTTCGGTCTCTTTTTTTATTTTGTTTCAACCAATTTCATTGATTAATTAATGATTAAAAAGTTATTCTCTTTAATTATAATCTTTAAGTGATTTCAAACTTAATAGCTACCCAAAAATCACCGATATTTTTATGTTTTTTATCAGAAAAAATAGTTTAAAAACACGTGTTTTGCTGAGTAAAAAAACTTGCGAAAAAGTGACCGTTTAATATCTTTGCACCCATAAAAATAAACATATAATATATTCATAATAATTTGAATATCCTTCATTTAACAATTCTAAAATAAAAAAATACATTAAATTATTCTTTAAAAAATGAGACATTTTTTGAAATCTGCAACTTTGCTGATGATTGTCGCAATGATTGCTACTTCTTGCGGTTCAAAGTACAATTATGAATCCGTACAAAATGATCCGTTGAAAGCTCGTATTTATACGTTAGACAACGGTTTAAAAGTGTATATGACGGTGAACAAAGAGGAGCCGCGTATTCAGACTTACATTGCCGTGAAAGTCGGTTGTAAAAACGACCCGCACGAAACAACGGGTTTGGCACACTACTTTGAACATTTAATGTTTAAAGGAACGCAAAAATTTGGTACTCAGAACTATGAAACTGAAAAACCGATGTTGGACGAAATCGAACGTCTGTTTGAAGTGTATCGTAACACTACAGATTCGGCAGAGCGTGTCGCCCTTTATCATCAAATTGACAGTGTTAGCCAAGAAGCCTCCAAAATTTCTATTCCTAACGAATACGACAAATTGATGGCTGCCATCGGAGCCAGCGGCACTAACGCTTGGACATCGTTCGACGAAACCGTTTACACTGAAAACATTCCAAGCAACCAAATCGACAATTGGGCAAAAATTCAAGCCGACCGCTTTGAAAACAATGTTATCCGCGGTTTCCATACCGAATTAGAAACAGTTTACGAAGAATACAACATGTCGCTTACCGACGATGGCGGAAAAACTTTTGATTCACTTTTTGCTATGTTATATCGCAATCATCCTTACGGGTTACAAACTACTTTGGGAACACAAGAAAATTTGAAAAACCCATCTATCACCAACATCAAAAACTACCACGACACCTATTATGTACCGAATAACATCGCTATTTGTTTGTCGGGTGATTTCGATCCGGATTCGATGATTACCGTCATCGACAAATATTTTGGTCTGATGAAACCTAACGCCGACCTTCCGAAACTGACTTTCCAACCGGAAGAACCTATCACACAACCCGTTGAAAAAGAGATTGTTGGTTTAGAAGCTGAAAACGTTAGCTTGGCATGGCGTTGCGATAAAGCCAATAGCCAAAATGCAATGATTGTCAATTTAATCAGTGCATTACTCAACAACGGACAAGCCGGTTTGATGGATGTTGACTTGGTGCAATCACAAAAAGTGTTGGACTGCCAAGCATGGAATTACGCTTTAGCCGATTACGGCATTTTTTACATGGGAGGAA
Organism: Bacteroidales bacterium; assembly: GCA_028710155.1. Lineage (GTDB taxonomy): Bacteria > Bacteroidota > Bacteroidia > Bacteroidales > WRLA01 > WRLA01. The sequence goes on from JAQUSR010000027.1 coordinate 14,088, forward strand.
CGCCCAAATCGGGACAAACCCTTGAAGAGGTGAAAGCACTTTTATTGGAAGAAATGGCAAAATTGCGTAACGGCGATTTTGACGAAGGTTTGATTGCTGCCACCGTTGCTAACTACAAATTGGGAAAACAACAACAATTCGACAACAACAACGGACGCGCTTATGCTTTTATCAATAGCTTTATCAACGAAATAGATTGGAAAGATGTTGTCAACGAATTGGATAATATGAGCAAAATCACCAAAGCCGACATCGTAAAATATGCGAATGAGAACTTCACCGACAACAACTTCGTGGTTGTTTATAAACGTCAAGGCATTGATGAAAGTCAACAAAAGATTGAAAAACCGACCATCACTCCTATTGCCACCAATCGCGATGTAGAAAGTGCTTTTTTGACTGAAATCAAAAATACGACTGTTCAACCCATCGAGCCTGTTTTTCTTGACTTTAACAAAGATTTGAGCAAACTTACTGCCAAAAACAATATTCCTGTATTGTACAAGAAAAATGAAACCACCGATTTATTTTCGTTGATTTATGTTTATGAAGTTGGAAGTAACAACGATCCGGCAGCTAATATGGCATTTGATTATTTAGAATATTTAGGAACCGGCACAAAATCGTTGGAAGAGATCAACCGTCAATTTTATGAAATTGCTTGCAACTTCAACGTTTATTCAGGAAAAGACCGTTCATATATCACCATCAGCGGTTTAAATGAAAATATGACGAAAGCGATGGAACTTTTTGAAGAAATTATGGCAGATGCTCAACCCAATGATGAGGCTTTGGAAAATTTGAAAATGGATATGTTGAAAGAACGCACCGATGCGAAACTCGACCAACGCAGTAACTTCAATGCGTTAACTCGTTTTGCAACGTATGGTACCGACTATATCAAAAATACGACACTGACAGACGATCAAATCAAAACCATGACTTCTACTGATTTGTTGTCAAAAATTCAGAATTTGGTCAATCTGGAACATCGCGTATTATATTACGGACCCATGGCAGAAACTGATTTGATTGCCAACATTAATCAATATCATCAAACACCGGAAACGTTGTTACCTATTGAAAATCAAATCAAATATTATCCTTTAACCAACACTGAAAATTCTGTTTTGATGGCTCAATATGATGCCAAACAGATTTATTTTGCACAGATTTCTAATCGAGGAGAAAAATTCGATGCAGCTAAAGCACCGATTATCAAACTCTATCAAGAGTATTTCGGAGGCAATATGAGCTCCATCGTTTTCCAAGAGATGCGCGAGGCTCGCGGTTTGGCTTACTCTGCCAACGCCTATTTTTCAATGCCGAACAAAGCAGACGAAACCTACTCCTTCATTGCTTTTATTGCCACTCAAAACGACAAAATGAGCGATGCCATCGATGCTTTTGAAGATATTATCAACAATATGCCTCAAAGTGAGCCGGCATTTAACATTGCAAAATCAAGTATTTTAGCTAATTACGAAACACAACGCGTGACAAAATCCAACGTTTTATGGTCGTACATCAATGCTGAAGATTTGGGATTAAACTACGATATTCGTAAAAACAACTACGAAACCATCCAAACCTTGACATTGGATGATGTTGTGAAATTTCAACAAGAAAACATCAAAGGAAGAGCTTACACCTATTGCATCTTAGGCGACAAAAACGATTTGAATTTGAACAAATTAAATTCAATTACTCCTATTCAATACGTTTCGCAAGAAACTATTTTCGGATATTAATACCTTTTGAAAATGTAAAAACGGGATGCGTGAAATCATGCATCCCGTTTTTTTTATCCTCTAAATGACGCTCGTTTATCTCGCAACCACTACCCTTTTCGTAACCACATATCCATCTTGTGTCATCATTTTCAAAAGATAATATCCGGATTCATATTTGCTGACATCAATGACTATTGATTCATCTGAGCGATACATTGACACCTTTTGTTGCTGTCCGATGCTGTTATAAATGACAATTTCAGCTAAATTGTTTCCTTTAACCACCAAATGATGAGATACGGGATTCGGGTAAACCAAATAATCGTTGCCGACTTCATCTATAGCATTAACCGATAAACAAGCCGTATTGGACTCTACAGACAATTGTTGATTGAAACACATAGCTTTAACATAATAACAAAGTATTTCCCGATGATCAATGGTATCCACATAATAATTGGTCGTGGCATTACCGATCCATTCATTATTAGCAAAAATTTGATAACTATCGGCAGCGGCAGAAATTTCCCAATGTAAATCGACCAATTCTTGTCCATTTTCATATCGTTTGCTGACAGTCAATTGTGTCGGCGGATCACAAGGTTGGTCAATAATCACACACGAAACGTTAGAATTTTCTGAGAGACAGCCGAAATCGTTTTGTGCCTGCACCGTGTAACAATAATAGATATTTGGCACAACATCAACATCATTGTACATATTACTACTTGAATTCCCTATCAACTCATTGTTTCTAAATATTAAAAAATCTTGGGCATTACTGCTCCAATATACTTTAATATAGTTTTGATAATTCATGGCTACAACCGATAACGGGGGATCAACTTGATCGACTTTCACAAGAAATGATGCTGAATAGGAACAACCGTGCGTATCAAATGTATTCACCGAATATAGAGTGGTTTGAAGCGGTGCTACTTTGATATAATCTGTTGAAGCACCGTTATTCCAAATACAATTTTCGCCACCATTTTGTAAATATAAAATTACTGAATCACCACTGCAAATCGACGAATCGCCTTGAATATACGGAGATAAAGGAGGATATACTTCTATGGTAATGGAAATAGTATCACTCCTACACCCGAGATTACTGATGGCACAAACAGAATAAGTTGTTGTTTCTGTTGGCATTACAACAATAGATGAAGTTGTAGCTTGCGTATTCCAAAGATAGACATCGCCGCCGGTAGCTATTAGCAATGCACTTTCGCCTAAACAAACAGCATCATCTGATGTTGATACATTCAAAATGGGTGGTTGCTCTGTCAAAAGAGTTAATTTGAAAATTGAATCTATACATCCCGATGCATAATACACTGTATCAAAGAATTCACCTGCTTCTGTAAGGATTTGTTCGTGCCAAAATAATGTATCATAGTTGCAGATTTCTCGATTTTCTTCAACAAAATGAACCCATTCTACCGTTAAATAAAGTTGTATCAAAGAATCGCAATTTGATAAATGTGAATAGTTAATTTGCGCATAAATAACATGAGAACCAAATATTTGCATCAATTGTTCAATACTATCCACCGAAAATACAAATCCGTTTTTGACATAATTTTCACCATGACAAATGGTGTCAAAAATGATTGTATCAAAACTTTGATTCATCGTCAAATCGAGTGTCAAAATACTATCACAGCCAAAATATGAGGCAATGGTGTCGTAATAAATCCCCGGTTCTTTGATGATGCGATTATGCCACAATAGAGAATCATCATAACAAATCGTAACATATTCCGTTTCAGCAATATATTGATTAGGATATAGGATCATTTGATAAATACTGTCGCACCCTATCGTAGTTTGTAAACTGTCGTAATAGATTCCTGCTGTTGAAATATTCTGACCATGCCATTGAAATGTTTGTCCACAATGCACCATGTCTGTTGAAAAATAATATTGGTTGCCCACATTCAAATGTAAACGATAAGAGCTGTCACAGCCATAAACCGTTGTATTTATTTCATCATAAGTTCCTGAAAATGAATAAATATGATCATGCCATTCCAATGATTCTCCGGCACATATTTCGATCGTTTCTTCTTGTAATGCATAGGTTGGATGTACCGTCAAGTGTAATTGACAAACACTATCGCATCCATAAATAGACTGTAATGTATCCCGGTAAATGCCTGATTCCATCAAAATCATTTCATGCCATAAATAGACATCCCCTTGACATAAATCCTGAAACTCTTCAACGTAAATTTCCGGATGAAAAATTGCCATCAAATGATAGGTGCTATCGCAACCATTAACAGTGGTAAAAAATCGACTATAATTTCCGGTAGTGCTAATAACGGTATCTTTGAATTGAATGATTTCTCCTTCACAAGCTTGAACCTGCCAAGACGAATCGAAAGAGTAATTTATGATCAAATTCATTTGAACAACACTATCACAACCATTGATATTCCATAAGGTTTGTTCGTAGTTACCGCTTTCTGTGTAAGTTACATTGTTCCAAATGTAGGAATCACAAGCTGTAGCCGAAAATTCTGTCGTGTCGGAAACGTTGATCGTCAGATGTAAAGTTACGATGCTGTCACAACCGCTTTGATTGAGCAATGTTTGTACGTAATCGCCGGTTTCGGTGTAGGTTTGTTCGTTCCAAACGTATGTATTACATAACGTTTCCGAAAATTCTGTCGTGTCGGAAACGTTGATCATCAGATGTAAAGTAACAATGCTGTCACAACCGCTTTGATTGTGCAACGTTTGTTCATAATCGCCGCTTTCAGTATAGATTTCGTTGTTCCAAGTGTATGTATTACATGCCGTTGCCGAAAATTCTGTCGTGTCAGAATCGTTGATCGTCAGATGTAAAGTTACGATGCTGTCACAACCGCTTTGATTTTCCAACGTTTGTACGTAATCACCGGTTTCAGTGTAAATTTCGTTGTTCCAAATGTATGTATTACATAACGTTTCCGAAAATTCTGTCGTATCGGAAACGTTGATGGTCAGATGTAAAGTTACAATGCTGTCACAACCGCTTTGATTGTGCAACGTTTGTTCGTAATCGCCGGTTTCGGTGTAGGTTTGTTCGTTCCAAACGTATGTATTACATAACGTTTTCGAAAATTCTGTCGTGTCAGATACGTTGATCGTCAGATGTAAAGTTACAATGCTGTCACAACCGTTTTGATTGAGCAACGTTTGTTCATATTCGCCGGTTTCAGTGTAATTTTCGTTGTTCCAAGTGTATGTATTACATACCGTTTCCGAAAATTCTGTCGTGTCGGAAACGTTGATGGTCAAATGTAAAGTTACGATGCTGTCACAACCGCTTTGATTGTGCAACGTTTGTTCGTATTCGCCGGTTTCGGTGTAAATTTCGTTGTTCCAAGTGTATGTATTACATGCCGTTTCCGAAAATTCTGTCGTGTCGGAAACGTTGATCATCAGATGTAAAGTTACAATGCTGTCACAACCGTTTTGATTGAGCAACGTTTGTTCGTAATCGCCGGTTTCGGTGTAGGTTTGTTCGTTCCAAACGTATGTATTACATAACGTTTCCGAAAATTCTGTCGTGTCAGATACGTTGATCGTCAGATGTAAAGTTACAATGCTGTCACAACCGTTTTGATTGAGCAACGTTTGTTCGTATTCGCCGGTTTCAGTGTAATTTTCGTTGTTCCAAGTGTATGTATTACATACCGTTTCCGAAAATTCTGTCGTGTCGGAAACGTTGATGGTCAGATGTAAAGTTACAATGCTGTCACAACCGTTTTGATTGAGCAACGTTTGTTCGTATTCGCCGGTTTCAGTGTAAATTTCGTTGTTCCAAGTGTATGTATTACATGCTGTTTCCGAAAATTCTGTCGTGTCAGAAATGTTGATCGTCAGATGCAACGTTACAACGCTGTCGCAACCGAGTGCATTTTGGAATGTTTGTACATAATCACCGCTTGTGGTGTAGATTTCGTTGTTCCAAGTGTATGAATCGCAATCGGTAGCTGCAAATTCATAAATTTCACTTTCATTGATCGTCAAGTGCAACGTTACAACGCTGTCGCATCCGTTAACA